>DASQKY010000051.1 GCA_035630295.1 Acidimicrobiales bacterium
TGGTGTCGCCGAACCCGGGTGTCTGGAACAGGTCACGGGCGTAGGCCCACAGCACCGGCATCTCGGTGAGCTTGTTCCGGTTGCACTTGAAGTGGCCGTGGTACACCGGGTCGAAGCGGGCCAGGGTGGTGAACAGACGCACGTCGGCCTCGGTGATGGTGTCGCCCACGAGGTAGCGCTGGCGGGCGAGCCGCTCGACGAGCCGGTCGAGCGCCGCGAACAGCCGCTCGTAGCCGCGCTCGTAGGCGTCCTGCGAGCCGGCGAACCCGCACCGGTAGACGCCGTTGTTGACGTCCCGGAACACCAGCTCCATGACCTCGTCGATCTCGTCCCGCCGGGCCTCCGGGTACAGGTCGGGGGCGCCGGGGCGGTGGTGGGCGGCCCACTCGGTGGACAGGTCGAGGGTGATCTGCTTGTAGTCGTTGGTCACCACCGCCCCGGTGGGGACGTCGACCATGGCCGGGACGGTGATGCCCCGCGGGTAGCCGGGCACCGCGGCCTCGTAGGCGTCCTTGATGCGGGGGATGCCCAGCACCGGGTCCACCCCGCCGGGGTCGAGGTCGAAGGTCCAGCTCTCGGCGTCGTGGGTGGGCCCGCAGACGCCCATGGACAGCACCGGCTCCAGGCCCAGCAGGCGGCGGACGATGATGGCCCGGTTGGCCCACGGGCAGGCCCGAGCCACCACCAGCCGGTACCGCGCGGGTTCGACCGGCCAGCCCTCCCGCCCATCGGCGGTGATGCGGGCCGACAGGTAGCGCTCGTCGCGCTGGAACGACCCTCCCCCGACCACGTAGACGCCCTGCGCCTGCTCCCCGTCGGTCCCGGTCGTCGTGTCGTCGGCCATGGGGCGACGGTACCGAGCGAGGGCCGGGCTCGCGCCCGTCCCTAGAAGGCGGCCTCGATCACCTCGATCTCGCCGGCCAGCACGCAGGCCACGTCGAAGCGCACCGTGCCCCGGGCCCCGCTCTGGGCCAGCCAGGCCGCGGCCAGGCGCCGGATGCGGGCCTGCTTGGCCGGGGTGACGGCCTCGGCCGGGATGCCGAAGGCGGCCGTGGCCCGGGCCTTGACCTCGCACACCACCACCACACCTCGGCGGCCGGCGACCAGGTCCAGCTCACCGAGCCGGCCGCACCGCCAGTTGCGGGCCAGGACGGTCCAGCCCCGCTCCTCGTACCACCGGGCGGCCAGGTCCTCGCCCTGGGCCCCCAGGGCGCGGCGGTGCTGGCCGATCCCCCCCGGCCCGCCCGGTCGCTCCACCGCCACCACCCGCCGTCAGGGGGTGCGCTTCTCCTTGATCTTGGCCGCCTTGCCGACCCGATCACGGAGGTAGAAGAGCTTGGCCCGCCGCACGTCGCCCCGGGAGACGACCTCGATGCGGCTGACGTTGGGGGTGTAGAGGGGGAAGGTCCGCTCCACGCCCACGCCGTAGCTGACCTTGCGCACGGTGAAGGTCTCGCGCACGCCGGAGCCCTGGCGGCGGATGACCGCGCCCTGGAAGATCTGCACCCGCTCCTTGTTGCCCTCGATCACGCGCACGTGGACCTTGAGGGTGTCACCGGCCCCGAAGTCGGGGACGGCCTCGGCCCGGGCCCCGCCGCTGGTGGCGATGGTGTCGATGTCGATCACGTCGAGGCGGTTCATGGCGCGCGTCGGTCCTTCGAGTGGGGTCGGCGAGGGTGCTCGGCCGGGCCTGCGGGCGACGCAGGGGCGACGGACCACGGTAGTCCCCGTCGCCCGCCGGCGGGAAACCCGCCTCAGGCCGGTCCCAGGAGCCCGTCGACGGGCGGGTGGGCGGCCATGAGGGCCTGGTCCTCGGGCCCCAGGCCCCCCCGGGCCGCCACCAGGTCCGGGCGCAGGGCGGCGGTGCGGTGCAGGGCCTGGGCCCGGCGCCAGGCCGCGATGCGGGCGTGGTCGCCCGAGCGCAGCACCTCGGGCACCTCGTGGCCCCGCCAGTCGGCCGGCCGGGTGAACTGGGGGTACTCCAGCAGGCCCTCGGCGAAGGACTCCTCCTCGGCGCTGGCCTCGTTGCCCATGACCCCGGGGACCAGGCGGCCCACCGCCTCCAGGACGACCATGGCCGCCACCTCGCCCCCGGCCAGGACGTAGTCGCCCACGGACAGCTCGCCGTCGACCACGTGGGCCCGGACCCGGTGGTCGACGTCCTCGTAGCGACCGCACAGCAGCGAGAACCCGGTCCCGGCGGCCAGCTCCCGGGCCACGCCCTGGTCGAGGCGGCGCCCGCCCGGGCCCAGCAGCAGCAGCGGCCGGGGCGGCTCCGCGGCCTCGACCACCCGGGCCACGGGCTCGGCCCGCAGCACCATCCCCGCTCCCCCGCCGAAGGGGGCGTCGTCGACCGAACGATGGGGGTCGTCGGTGCCGGCCCGCAGGTCGTGGACCCGGACATCCAGCAGGCCCCGGTCGCGGGCTCGGCCCAGCAGGCTGCGGGCCGCGAAGTCCTCCAGCATGGGCGGGAAGATGGTGAAGACGTCGACCCTCACAGGGAGAGCAGCCCCTCGGGGGGATCGATCACGACCCGGCCGGGGAGGCCCGAGGCGTCGGTGACGAACACCAGCGGCACCAGGCCCCCGCCGTCGAGGACCAGGAGGTCGTGGGCCGGGTTCTCCTGGACGGCCTCGACCGTGCCCACCGCCTGGCCGTCGGGCAGCACCACCGTCGCCCCCACCAGCTCGTGGACCCACAGCGTGCCGTCGTCGACGTCGAGTGGCGCGGCGCGCAGCACCGCGCCCCGCAGGGCCTCGGCGTCCTCGCGCCGCTCCATCCCGGCGAAGCGGACCAGCCACCGCCGCTGGTGGGGCCGCGAGGCCACCACCTCGCGCTCGTCGGGACCCACCCACAGGCGGGCGCCGGGGGCCACGCGCTCGGCCCGGTCGGAGGTGAGGGTGACCACGACCTCCCCGCCGAGGCCGTGCACCTTGTCGACCCGGCCGACCTCCAGCAGGCCGGCGGGAAGGGTCATCGAGCGCTCGTCAGTCGACGAACTCGATGGCGACGCCGGCCTCGTCGTCCTTGGCCGCCGCGGCCCGGCCCACGACGCGGATGGCGTTGGCCACCCGGCCGCGCTTGCCGATGACCCGGCCCATGTCGCCGTCGGCCACGGTGACGTTCAGCGTGATGCCCTCGGTGTCGTCCACCTCGACCTGCACCCCGTCGGGGTCGGCCACCAGGGCCTTGGTCAGGTACTCGAGCACGGTGGCGGCGGTGGGGACCAGCGGCCCGTCGTCGGCACCGACCTCGTCGGCCCCGTCGTCGGTTCCGGCCACGTCGGCGTCCACCTCGGCGTCGTCCATCTCGTCAGCCGTGTCGACCCCGTCGTCGACGCTCACGAGGCCTCCGCGGCGGCCACATCGGCCGCCTCGGCCACGGGGCGGTCGTCGGGGCCGGGCGCCTGCAGGGGCTCGGGCTCGGTGCCGTCCTTGAAGTGGGTCCAGGCGCCCGACACCTCGAGCAGCTTCTGCACGCGGTCGGTGGGCTGGGCGCCGTGGCGCAGCCAGTGGACGGCCCGCACGTTGTCGATGCGGACGCCGGACGGCTCGCGACGGGGCTGGTAGGTGCCGATGATCTCGATGAACCGGCCGTTGCGGGGCGAGCGGCTGTCGGCGGCGACGAGCCGGTAGGTCGGCTGCTTCTTCTTGCCCATCCGCATGAGGCGGAGCTTCACGGCCACGTTTCGCGTCTCTCTCTGTCGTCGATCTCGCCGGCTGGTCTCGATCTCGCCGGCTGGTCATGCTGCCCGCTGGCCGGGCCCCGGTTCAAGTGGGCACCGTCGGACCGGACAACCCGGGGAGCTGGAACCCGCCGCCGTCGGGGCCGGCGAGGCCGGGCACGGCGCGGGGAGCCTGGCCCTTCGGGTGGCCTCCCTTGGGCGTGGTGCGCCCGCCCTTCTTGCCCTTCCGCCCGCCCTTCTTGGCCTTCTTCGGGCCCAGCCCGAAGCTCTTCATCATCTTCTGCATCTGGCGGAACTGGTCGAGGAGGGCGTTCACCTCGGTGACGTCGGTGCCGCTGCCGGCGGCGATGCGCGACCGGCGGGAACCGTCGATGATGTCGGGCTGGAGGCGCTCCTTCCGGGTCATCGAGGTGATCATGGCCTCCAGGCGGCCCAGCTCCCGGTCGTCGATCTCCTGGTTGCGCAGCTCCTTGGGCACGCCGGGCAGCATCCCGATGAGCCCGGAGATGGGGCCCATCTTCTTCACCTGCTGCATCTGCTCCAGGAAGTCCTCGAAGGTGAACTGGCCGTCGATCAGCCGCTGGGCGGCCTCCTCGGCCTGATCCTCGTCGAAGGCCTCCTTGGCCTTGTCGATGAGGGTCAGGACGTCGCCCATGCCCAGGATGCGACCGGCCAGGCGGTCGGGGTGGAACAGGTCGAAGTCGGCCAGCTTCTCGCCGTTGGAGGCGAAGGCGATGGGCCGGCCCACCACCTCCTTCACCGACAGGGCGGCGCCCCCCCGGGCGTCGCCGTCCAGCTTGGTCAGGATGACCCCGTCCAGCTCCAGGGTGGCGTGGAAGTTCTCCGCCGTGGTCACCGCGTCCTGGCCGGTCATGGCGTCGACGACCAGGAACGTGTACTGCGGCTGGGTGGCCTCGGAGATGCGCCGCACCTCGTCCATCAGCTCGGCGTCGATGGAGAGGCGGCCGGCGGTGTCCACGATGACCACGTCGCGGCCCAGGCGCCGGGCCTCGCCCACCGCCCGCTGGGCCACCGCCACCGGGTCGCCGCCCTCGCCACCGATGGCCTCGTCGTCCCGGCTGAGGACGGGCACGTCGACCTGGCGGGCCAGGGTGCGGAGCTGCTCGATGGCCGCCGGGCGCTGGAGGTCGGCCCCGACCAGCAGCGGGTTGCGGCCCTGGGCCTTGAACCAGCGGGCCAGCTTGGCCGAGGTGGTGGTCTTGCCCGAGCCCTGGAGGCCGGCCATCAGGATGACGGTGGGGGGCTTGGAGGCGTAGGTGATGCGCAGCGTCTCGCCGCCCAGGGTGGCGATCAGCTCCTGGTGGACGACGTCGATGACCTGCTGGGCCGGGTTCAGGGCCCCCGACAGCTCCAGGCCCACGCACCGCTCCCGCACCCGGGACACGAAGCCCCGAACCACGGTGAAGCTGACGTCGGCCTCCAGCAGGGCCAGGCGGATCTCCCGGAGGACGTCGTCGACGTCGTCCTCGCCCAGGCGGCCCTTGCCGCGCAGCCGGGAGAAGATGCCCTCGAAGCGGTCGGTCAGTGCGTCGAACATGAGCCGGCGATGCTACCCGCCCCCCGGCGGGCCCGGGCCGTCAGACCTCGGGGGTGACCGCCTCGCCCGCCACCTGGGCCGGGGTGACCGGCTCGGCCACCCGATCCATGCGCTTCTCGACCTCCTCCTGGAGCCGCCGGCGCATCTCGGCCCCGGTGGTGGGGGCCACCAGCAGGCCCACGGCCACACCGAGCAGGAAGAGGAACAGGCGGTTGTAGCCCAGGACCCGGGCCACGAACAGCACGATCTTGACGGGCGAGAAGAGCAGCCGGAACAGGAACATGGCCGTCACCGTACCCAGGCGAGCGGGCCCCGTCGCTCAGGTGGTGGCGAAGAGGGCGTCGACGAACTCGTCGGGGTCGAAGGCCACCAGGTCGTCGACCGTCTCCCCCAGGCCCACCAGCTTCACCGGGATGCCCAGCTCGGCCTGGATGGCCACCACGATGCCGCCCCGGGCCGAGCCGTCGAGCTTGGTCAGGACCACACCGGTCACGTCCACCGCCTCGGTGAACACCCGGGCCTGGGCCAGCCCGTTCTGGCCGGTGGTGGCGTCCAGCACCAGCAGCGTCTCGGTGACGTGGCCCGGGTCCTTGTCCGCCACCCGCCGCACCTTGCGCAGCTCGTCCATCAGGTTGGACTTGTTGTGGAGGCGGCCGGCGGTGTCGGCCAGGACCAGGTCGGCGCCCATGGCCGCGGCCTTGGTGATGCCGTCGAAGACCACGGAGCTGGGATCGGCGCCCTCGGCCCCCCGCACCAGGGTGGCCCCGGCCCGCTCGGCCCAGGTGCCCAGCTGCTCGGCCGCCGCCGCCCGGAAGGTGTCCCCCGCGGCCATGACCACGGTGCGGCCCACCTCGGCCTCCCGCTTGCCCAGCTTGCCGATGGTGGTGGTCTTGCCCACGCCGTTCACGCCCACGAACAGCCACACGTTGGTGCGACCCTCGTCGGCCCGCAGGGACCGGTCCTCGACCTGCAGGCGGGCCTTGACCTCGGCCTTGAGCGCCTCCAGGAGGTCCTCGGAGGTCTCGATGCCCTGCTCCTTGACCCGGGCCCGGAGCGCGTCGAGCACCTCGGTGGTCGGCCCCACCCCCACGTCGGCCCGGATGAGGGCCTCCTCCAGGTCCTCCCAGGTCTCCTCGTCGATCCCCGAGCGGGACAGGATCGACCCCAGGTAGCCCGAGACGGTGGAGCGGGCCTTGCCCAGCCGGTCCCGGAACGAGGGCCGGACGGGGGCCACGACCTCCGGGGCGGGGGGCGCCTCGGCCACCCCGACCTCGCCGGCGGGCTCGTCCCGGGGCGGGGCCAGCGTGATGCCGCCCGGGCGGGGCGACGACGGCGGCTCCAGCTCCGGCCCCCGACCCGGCCGGCGGGCGGTGACGAACCAGGCGGTGGCGGCCACCAGGGCGGCGACCACGATGAGGGCGACGACGATCTCCATGGAGGGGCCGATGCTACGCGGGTGGTGCCCCGGCCCCCGCGGCCGGGGGCGTGGTGGGCGCCCCGTCAGCCCGCCCGTCGGCCGGGGCCGGGGCGGGGGCCGGCGCCTCGATCGGCTGCTGGGCGAAGGGCACGATGCGCTCGGCCAGCCACCGCCACACCGGCCCGGTGCCGGCCTGCGTGTAGTGCAGCCCGTCGCTCTGGAGGGGCACCCCGTCGACCTGGTCCCGGAGCTCGCCGCCCGGGCACACCAGCTCGCCCAGGTCCACGTAGGTGGCCCGGTCCCCCAGGTCCCGGGCGTAGCCCTCGATCACCCCGTTGACCCAGGCCACGCGCTCGGGGTCGTTGCGGGCGCTGTCCCCCCCGCCCAGCTCCAGGTCCTCCTCGTGCATGCAGGGCACACCCAGGAACATGAACCGCACGTCGGGCTTGACGGCCAGCAGGGCGGCCACCCCCCGGTCGAAGCCGACCCGCATCAGCTCCGCCATCTCCCGGGTGCCGCTGCGCACGGTGCGGCGCCCCACCTTGTGGTCGAAGACCTCCCACGCCCCGAACTGCACCAGGGCCACGTCGGGCTGGGAGTCGGCGGCCAGGTTCTGCCAGTGCAGGGCCCAGTCCCCGCAGTTGACGGCGGAGGGGTCGATCCGGCCATCCGGCAGGGCGAAGCCGTCGACGATCCCGCAGCCCACGATGGCCCCCGAGGCCACCTCCAGGCTGGGGGGCACGACGGGGTTCTCGAAGCTGAGGGTGAAGGCCACGGAGTCGCCCACCGACAGCACCCGGACCGGGCGGTCGGCCGGCACCGGGGGGATGCCGTTGGCCTCGATCACGGCTCGGATCTCGGCCGGGATGGTGGGCACCGGCTCGGGCGGCTGCTCGGGCACGCCCCGGGGGGCGGCGGCCACCCGGGGATCGAGGCCGGCGGCCTGGGTGGCGGCGCCCCCGTCGGGCACCCGCAGCGTGCCGGCCACCAGCAGCCACACCACCAGCGCCCCGCACATGGCCACCGCCGCCGGTCGGGACCGGCGCAGGCCGGGCACCCGCAGGCGCAGGCCGTCCAGGCCCCGCCGCCGCACCGGCACCTCGACCAGGTGGTACGAGGCCACGGTGACGGCCACGGCCACCGCCGTGCGGAGGGCCAGCAGGGCCGGCTCCTGCCACCAGCCCGAGCCGTCCAGGCCCGTGCGCCGGGGGGTGAGGGCCACGTTCACCGGCCAGTGCCACAGGTACAGGCCGTAGGACACCTTCCCGATGGCCACCAGCGGGCGGGCGGCCAGCACCCGGGCCAGGGGCAGGTCGGGCCGGGGCAGGGCGATGCCGGCCACCAGGGCGGCCGACAGGGCGGCCAGGGCCAGGAAGCCGCCCCGGTACATCCAGGTGTCGGACTCCTGCACCAGGGCGTAGGCGGCCACCACCCCGGTCGCCCCCACCAGCCCGGCCCCGGCCAGGGTCCGGCGGTAGCGGTGCAGGGGCCACTGGGCCGCCACCACGGCCAGGATGGCCCCCACCAGCAGCGAGTGGGCCCGGGAGTCGGTGCCGTAGTAGGCCCGGGACGGGTCGACGGTGCCGGAGACCATGTGCGCCATCCACAGCGCCGAGGCCACCGCGGCGACCACCAGGCCGGCCAGCAGGGGCGTGACCCGCCGGGCGCCGCGCAGGGCCACGGCCACCACCACCGGGAACACCACGTACCACTGCTCCTCCACGGCCAGGGACCACAGGTGGCGCAGCGGCGAGGGCACGCCGGCGAAGTACGACTGCTCGGTGACGATGAAGCGCCAGTTGGCCACGTAGCCCAGGGCGGCCAGGCCGTCGCCCCGCACGTTGGCCCGCTCCACCGGCTCGACCAGGAACGGGGCGGCGATGCCGATGGCCGCCAGGAGCAGGAGCAGGGCCGGCAGCAGGCGCCGCAGGCGCCGGACCCAGAAGGCCCGCAGGTCGATGTGGCCCTCGCCCACCCGCTCCCGCAGGAGGAGGGTGGTGATGAGGTAGCCGGAGAGGACGAAGAAGACGTCGACGCCCAGGAACCCCCCGGGCGCCCAGGACACCCCGCCGTGGAACAGCATGACGCCGACCACGGCCACGGCCCGCAGCCCGTCGAGGGCCGGGATGTGGCGCAGGGGCCGCGGCGAGGTCCGGGCCCCGGTGCCGGCGGGGGTCTCGGGGTCGGCGGCCATGACCGCGCCACAGTAGTGAGGGCGTCCGGGCCCTCCCAGGTCGATGGCGGCCGGCCCGGGGCCGGCCCGGGCTCAGCGGACGGGGGCCTCGCCCAGCGCCACGGTGACCTCCGAGGCCTGGCCCCGGCGGTCGATCCCCAGGGTGACCTCGGTGCCCGGGGCCCGGCTGCGCACCCCGGCCACCAGGTCGGCGGCGGACTCCACCGGCGTGTCGTCCAGGCGGGTCACCAGGTCGCCGACCTCGACGCCGGCGGCCGCGGCCGGGCCGTCGCCCTCCACCTGCTGGACCAGGGCGCCGGTGCGACCGTCGGTGGGATCGGCGGCCCCCACCCCCAGGTAGCCGTTGGTGATGGGCTCGCCGGCCACCAGCGCGTCGGCCACCTCCTTGGCGGTGGCGATGGGGACGGCGAAGCCGACGCCCACGTTGCCGCCCGACTCCGAGGCGATGGAGTCGTTGACGCCGATGACCCGGCCCTGGCGGTCGGCCAGGGCCCCGCCCGAGTTGCCGGGGTTGATGGGGGCGTCGGTCTGGATCATGGGGATGGCCCCGCCGGGGGTCTCGACGGTGCGGCCCACCGCGCTGACCACCCCGGAGGTGACGGTCTGGTCCAGGCCGAAGGGGCTGCCGATGGCCACCGCCAGCTGCCCCACCTCCACCGGCTCGTCCAGGGCCAGGGCGGCGGCGGTGAGGCCGTCGGCCTCGACCTGGACCACGGCCACGTCCGAGCCGTCGTCGGCGCCCACCACCGTGCCGTCCACCGAGCGGCCGTCGGCCAGGCGCACCGTGACCTGCGAGGCCCCGTCGACCACGTGGGCCGCGGTCATGACCAGGCCCGCCCCGGCGTCGTAGACGAAGCCCGAGCCCAGGCCCTGCCCGGTCTCGATCTGGACCACGGCCGGGCCCAGGGTGGCGGCCACCGCGGCCACCGGCTCCTCGGCCCCGGCGGCGCCGGGCACGGTGGGGGTGGTCTCCTCGGCGACGGGGGTGGCGGTCACCGCGGTCCGCTCCGGCTGGTCGCCCAGGGCCTGGCCGATGGCCACGCCGGTCCCACCCACGGCCAGGGCCCCGAGCAGGGCCATGACCAGGGCCACGGCCCACCCCCGGGGGCGCCGGGGGGATGGGAGGCGCTCCGGGGGTGGGCCGGGAGGAGGGGGCGGCGGGGGCAGGCCCGGGCCGAGGGGCCGGGTCCCGCCACCCGCCGTCGGGCCCCAGAGAGGCGGGGGGCCCGACGGCGGAGGTGGCCACGAGGCGGTCGATGGACCCGGCGGGTCCGGCGGTCCGGCGGGGGCCGGCTCGGCCGGTGGAGGGGGTGGAGGGCTCCAGCGGGTCGGGTCCATCGGGGGTCACCTCGGCGGCTCGGGGGTACCGGGCCGACCGTACGGACCTGCCCCGAAAGCACCCGCAAGCCCCCCGGCAACCTCACCGAAGGCCCGGGGCAAGCCGACCTAAGCGACGGCCCTCAGCCGGTGAAGCGGGCTCGGGCGGGGACGGGGGCCGCCGGGGGGGCGGCGGTCCGCTGCTCGGGCGGGGGGGCGGGCGGGACCGCCGGGTACGGGGTGAAGATGGTGTCGATCTGGGCCGAGACGCAGTCCGGCGGGGCGTTCACCGGGTTGCAGCGGGCCACCGTCCCGCCGGGGATCTCGACCACGTAGCCGGTGCCGAAGGGGGCCGCGTAGGACGGGGTCGGGTAGTCGGTGGACACCCACTGGGCCCCGCTGGCGAAGGCGGCGTCGCGGGTCGACGTGTCGCCGTTGCGGGCCTGGAGGGTGTCGGCGTCGGCCCGGGTGCGGACCACGTAGCCGTCGGCCACCAGCTGCTGGATGTGCTCGACCTGGCCCACCGGCTCGTTGACCTTCACGAAGGCGGCGTCGGGGTCGCCGGGCCCGGCGTTGGTGAACATCACCCGGTCCTCCAGCGTGGGGTGCCCGGCCAGGTAGTCGGTGCGGTAGCCACCGCCGTTGTCCATCAGGAACAGGACCTTGCCCCGGCTCTGGCCCAGGGTGGGCCACCCGTCGGTGAGGATGGCCTCCTCCAGGGTGGCGTGGCTGCCCCGCACGTCGTCGGGGGTGATGATCTGGTCCCGGGGGACGACGCCCAGGATCTCGTCGTCCAGGCGGTCCATGGCCCCCTGGTCCCAGGGCTCGGGCACCACGAAGGGGAAGCCGTCCAGGCCGACCTCGCTGTCCTTGAGCTCGATCAGGATGGCGATGGGCATGTGGCCGGGGTTGGCGCTCGACCAGGCCTCGACGGCTCCGAGGCAGGCCACCAGCGACAGGCAGGTGCTGCGGTAGTCGACGTCCTGGACGTGGAGGACCTTGGTGCCCGGCTCCTGCATGGCCGGGTCGTACGGCCCCTCGCCGGCGGCGGCGCGGATGAGCGGGTCGGCGTAGGCGCCGCCGGCGTCATCCCGGAAGACGTCGAGCTCGATCTGGCGCACCTTCTGGCTCTGGAACTGCTCGGGCAGGGGGGCGTGGGTGTACTGCATGAGGTCGTCGCCGTCCCCGATGAACTGGCGGCGCAGCCCGCTCTCGGCCGGCGAGGCAGCCAGGTGGTAGCTGTTGTGGCTGCCCACCACCTGCAGCTGGTTGATGCGCAGGTCGTCGACGGCCACGGCGTCGACCGGGCCGCTCCCGACGCCCAGCACGGCGAGGGCCAGCGCCCCCGCCACCAGGAACCGGTGCATGTGCGGACGTGGGCTCACCTCGTCCCCCTGACGTGGCCGGCGAGTGACGTCACGGTAGCGCGGAGGTGGCGAGGCCTGCTCCGGCCGACGACCGGCCGGCCCGGCTAGGGAGCGGTGAACGGCTCGGCGATGCCGTGCAGGGGGCAGCCCTCGTCGCCCACCGGGCCGTGGCCGATGTACCACTCGACCCCCATGGCCACCGCGAACACCTCGGGGGGCATGGCCAGGAGGAAGTGGTCGTCGGCCATCTGGCTCCGGTGGGCCAGCATCGAGGCCCGCTTGGCCTCCACCGCGGCGGCCACGTCGACCCGGTGGGTCAGGAGGTGCTCCTCGACCCCCAGGTCCATCTCGTCGGGGTCGGGGGGCGCCGCCCCCTCGGGCAGCTCGGGGCCGCCCCCGGCGGCCACCAGGGCCAGCATCCGGCGCAGGGCGGTGCGGTTGATGGTGCCCTCCACCACCCGGGGCACGCCGGCCAGCTCGGCGGCCCGCACCCCCACCCGGTGGACCTGGATGTGGTCGGGGTGGCCGTAGCCGCCGTGGTCGTCGTAGACGGTCAGGGTGTCGGCCTCCTCCTCGGTGAGGATGGACGCCAGCCGCCGGGCCGCGCTGTCCACGTCGGCCTGCCAGAACGTCCACGGCTCGTCGTTGGTGGCCTCACCCACCATGCCCGAGTCGACGTAGCCCAGGAACTCGACCCGGGCCACGCCCAGCGCCGCGGCCGAGGCGTAGGTCTCGGCCGTCCGGCGCAGGGCCAGCTGCTCGCCCTCGTGGAGGACGCCGGGCACGATCTCGCCCCGCTCGCCCCGGGTGGCCACCACCAGCACCACCCGGTGGCCGGCCCGGGCGGCCAGGGCCATGGTGCCCCCGGTGCCGATGCTCTCGTCGTCGGGGTGGGCGTGGAAGCAGACCAGCGTCGCCATGCCGGCCCGACGCTACCGGCCCGCGGCGCCGGGCTGGCGCCGGTCAGCCGATGGCGCCGCTGTCGCGGAGGGCGGCCAGGCGGGCCTCGTCGTAGCCGATCTCGGCCAGGACCTCGTCGCTGTGCTGCCCGGCGTGGGGCGGGGGGCGGCGGATCTGGCCCGGGGTGCGGCTGAAGCGGGGGGCGGGGGCGGGCTGGGTGATGCCGGCCACCTCGGTGAAGGTGCCCCGAGCCACGTTGTGGGGGTGGCGGGCGGCCTCGTCCATGGTCAGCACCGGGGCGAAGCACACGTCGGTGCCCTCCATGAGGGCGCACCACTCGTCGCGGGTCTTCTCCTTGAACACCGCCTCCAGGCGCTGCTTCAGGGCCGGCCAGTGGGCCTTGTCCTGCTGCCACGGCAGGTCCTCGCCCTCCAGGCCGGTGAGGCGCAGCAGCTCGGCGTAGAACTGGGGCTCGATGGAGCCGATGGACACGTAGCCGCCGTCCGCGCACTGGTAGGTGTCGTAGTAGTGGGCGCCGGTGTCGAGCATGTTGGTGCCCCGCTCGTCGCTCCACAGGCCCATGGCCCGGAACGAGTGCATCATGGTCATGAGCAGGGCGGCCCCGTCGACCATGGCCGCGTCGACCACCTGGCCCCGGCCCGAGCGCCCGGCCTCGACCAGCGCTGCGCACACCCCGAGGGCCAGGAGCATGCCCCCGCCGCCGAAGTCGCCCACCAGGTTGATGGGCGGGGTGGGGCGCTCGCCCGCCCGGCCCAGGTGGGCCAGCGCGCCGCCCAGGGCGATGTAGTTGATGTCGTGGCCGGCCATGGAGGCGTACGGGCCGTCCTGGCCCCAGCCGGTCATGCGGCCGTAGACCAGCTTGGGGTTGCGCCCCAGGCAAACCTCGGGCCCGAGGCCCAGGCGCTCCATGACCCCGGGGCGGAAGCCCTCGATCAAGGCGTCGGCCGAGGCCACCAGGTCGAGGACGGCTTCCACGCCGGCCGGGTCCTTCAGGTTGACCGCCACCGAGCGCCGGCCCCGGTTGAGGAGGTCGGCCGGGGGCGAGGCGGGATCGCCGCCCATGCGGGGCCCGGTGCGGTCGACGCGGATGACCTCGGCCCCCAGGTCGGCCAGGGCCATGGCGCAGAACGGGCCGGGCCCGATGCCGGCGATCTCGACGACGCGGGTGCCGGAGAGCGGTCCCACGGCGGGCTCCCCGCTCAGCCCGGCACCGGGGCGGCGGTGAGGGCGCCGGCCCGGGCGGTGAGGGCGCAGACCTCGTCGACGATGTCCTCCCAGTGGCCCCGGGGCAGGTCGTGGCCCATGCCCTCCACGATGCGCAGCTCGGCGCCGGGGATGGCCGCCGCGGTGGCCCGGCCGCCGCTGACCGTCACCAGCGGGTCGGCGTCGCCGTGGACCACCAGGGTGGGGACGGTGATGCGGGCCAGGCCCTCGGTGCGGGGGCCGGAGACGGCGATGGCCAGGAGCTGGTGGCCCACCCCCTGGGGGTACGCGCACCGGTCCCAGGCCCGGCCGGCCTTGTCGGCCGAGGCGGCCTCGTCGACCAGGCCGGGGCTGCCGATGACGTGGGCCAGGGCCACGCCCCGGGCCACGGCCTCGTCGCGGGTGGTGGGCTCCGGCCCGAGCAGGGCGCCCAGGATCGACGGGTCGGGCTGGCCCACGTCGGGCTCCCCCGTGGTCGACATGACGGAGGTGAGGCTGCGGACCCGCTCCGGGTGCTCGATGGCCAGGGTCTGGGCGATCATGCCGCCCATCGAGGCCCCGACCACGTGGGCCGAGGCCAGGCCCAGCGCGTCGAGGACGGCCACCGCGTCGCCGGCCATGTCGGTGAGCCGGTAGGGCGCGTCGACCTCGGCGCCGCCGAGCGAGGCCACCAGGAGGGTCAGGGCGTCGATGTCGCCCTCGACCGGCTTGGTGGACAGGCCGACGTCCCGGTTGTCGTAGCGCACGACGTAGTAGCCACGCTCGACCAGGAGGGCGACGAGATCCTCGTCCCAGCTCAGGTGCTGGGCCCCGAGGCCCATGATCATGAGCAGGGGCTCGGCCGTGGGATCGCCGTCGGTCGTGTACCAGATCTCGATGCCGGCGGGTGAGGGTGAGGTGGTGGGCACGGCGACATGGTGGCCGGCCTTGACCACTCGGTCAAGGAGGGGGCGGACGTAGGGTGCCGCCATGGACGAGGTGCGGGCCGTGGCCCCGGGCCGGGTCAACCTGATCGGCGACCACACCGACCACACCGGCGGCCTGGTGCTGCCCATGGCCGTGGAGCTGGCCACCACGGTGGAGGGGGTGCGGGGCGGCGACCGGGTGGTGCTGCGCTCGGACCACGACCCGGACCCCGCCGTCGTCCCCCTCGACGTCGGGGACCCGGCCGCGGTGGCCCCCGGCTGGGCCCGCTACGTGGCCGGGGTGGTGGCCGAGCTGCGTCCCCCGGTGGGCTTCGAGGGGACGGTGTCGACCACGCTGCCCATCGGCGGGGGCCTCTCCTCCAGCGCCGCCCTGGAGGTGGCCGTGGCCCTGGCCCTGGGGGCGGACGGGGCCGACCCCCGGGCCCTGGCCCGCCTGGCCCAGCGGGCCGAGCAGCGGGCCTCGGGCGTCCCCTGCGGGATCATGGATCAGCTGGCCTCGGTGGCCGGGCGGGCCGGCCACGCCCTGCTCATCGACTGCCACTCCCTGGACGTGGTGCCGGTCCCCCTGCCGGCCCGGGCCGAGGTGGTGGTGGTCGACTCCGGCCAGGCTCGGGCCCTGGCCGGCTCGGCCTACGCCGAGCGGGCGGCCCAGTGCCGGGCCGCCGAGGCCGCCATCGGCCCCCTCCGCCGGGCCGCGCCGGGGGCCGAGGCCGCCATCGCCGATCCCGTGGTCCGGGCCCGGGCCCGGCACGTGCTGACCGAGAACACCAGGGTCCGGGCCACGGCCGAGGCCCTGGCCGCCGGGGACCTGGCCCTGGTGGGGGCGGCCATGGCCGAGAGCCACGCCTCCCTGCGCGACGACTTCGGCGTGTCCACCCCGGTGCTGGACGCGCTGGTGAGCCGGCTGGCCGCCACCCCCGGGGTGCACGGCGCCCGCCTCACCGGGGCCGGCTTCGGGGGCTGCGTGGTGGCCCTGGCCGATCCCGGGGCGCTGGCCGGTTGGGGCCCCGAGCGGTCCTGGTCGCTCCGACCGGGGCCCGGCGCCCGGTGCGTGCCGGCCATCCCACCCGGGTAGGGGGGTCGGGTCGCACTCCCCGCAACCGGAGAGGTCCTTCCCCCATGACCATCGGCACCAGCATCTTCCTCCTCGCCGTGGGCGCCATCCTCCGCTTCGCGGTGGCCGACTCCTGGGACGGGGTCGACCTGGCCGTGGTGGGCCTGATCCTCATGGCCTGCGGGGCCATCGGCCTGCTGTTCGGCCTGATCCAGATGGCCTCCACCCGGCGCCGCCCCGGCGACCCCTACTGAAGGGCGGCGCGCAGGCGGGCCACGGCCCCGGCGGTGCGGGCCCCCCACCAGAACAGGTCCTGGCCGTCCACCAGCACGGCCGGGGCCCCGGCCAGGGCCTCCAGCTCCGGCAGGTCGTCGTCGGTGAAGGCCCAGGGCTCGGTGGGGGCCAGCACGGCGTCGGGCCGGCGGGCCCGGACCTCCGCGGCGGTGACCTCCGGGTAGCGCACCGGCTCGTCGGCCCAGGCGCTGGCCCACCCGGCGGCGGCCAGCACCGAGGCGCCGTAGGTGTCGCCGTTGAGCGTCATCCACGGCCGCCGCCACACGGGCACGAAGGCCCGCCGGGGTGGGCCGGCAGGCGGATCGGGCGGGCCCCACGGGCCCGGGGGCGGAGCCTCGACGGCGGCGGCCAGGTCGGCCAGCACGCCGGGGACGTCGCCCACGGTGCGGGGTGAGGCCACGTGGACCCGGAGGCCGACGGCCACCAGCGCGTCGTGGTCCTCGATCCGGTTCTCCTCGTCGCACATGACCACCAGGTCGGGCGCCAGGGCCACGATGCGATCGATGCGGGGCCGCTTGGTCCCCCCGACCTGGGGGAGGCCCGGCTGCTCGCAGAACCGGGTGCAGGCCACCGGCGGCCGGTCCCAGGACAGGAGGGTCTCGGTCACCGACGGGACCAGGCTGACGACACGGGGCGGCACCACCCCAGCCTGCCCTCCGCCTCAGCCCTCCAGCACCCGGGCCTTCTCGGCCTCGAACTGGGCCGGGGTCAGGGCCCCCTGCTGGAGGAGGGCGTGCAGCCGCTCGAGCTGCTCGGCCCGGGACAGGCCGCCCCCGCCGCCGGTGGTGATGCGGTCGAACTTGCGGTTCTCGTTGTCCTCCATCTGCACGTAGATCTCGCGCTGCACGATGGCGGGCCGGCGGATGTTCTCGAAGGTCTCGGTGCCCCGCTCGCCGGCCGACTCGACGGCCAGGTCGCCGGCCCCCACCATCCGCTCGAACAGGTGCTGGTTGAAGAACACGGTGTTGATGCGGTCGAGGGGGATCTCGATGCCCGACTTGGACAACACGCCCCGGCGGGTGATGACCCGGTCGGAGGTGAGGACGAAGTTGGTGGAGCTCCAGCCCAGCAGGCGCACCCCGAACCACAGCAGGGCCAGCACCAGCAGGGCCAGGGCCACCAGGGTGACGACCGTGCCCAGCCCCCCGTCCAGGTCGGCCACGGCCACGGCGATGCCGGCGACGATGGTGGCCGCCACCGCCAGCACCGGGACGGCCAGGCCCAGCCAGTGGGGCCGCAGGTCGAGGATCAGCTCCTCGCCGGTGTTGAGGAGCTTGCGGGGGAAGGCCACGGCGGGAATCTAGGCCGGCGGGGCGGCGCCGGCCGGAGATCGGCCCCGGTCAGCCGAAGCCCAGCTCGTGGAGCCTGGTGTCGTCGATGCCCAGGTGGTGGCCGAGCTCGTGGGCCACCGTCACCCGTACCTCGTGGACCAGCTCGTCCTCATCGGCGGCCAGGGCGCAGAGGGGCCGGCGGTAGACGGTGACCCGGTCGGGCATCTCCATGAAGCCGTACTGGCCCCGCTCGGTGCGGGGCGTCCCCTCGTAGAGGCCCAGCAGCCCCCGGTCCCGGCCCTCGGCCACCACCACGACCACGTTGTCGAGCAGGGCGGCGATCTCGTCGGGCAGCCCGTCCAGGGCGTCGCCCACCAGCTCCTCGAACCGGGCCGGGTCCACGTCCACGGGCATCGGGCGACGGTACCCGGGATCCCGGCACCGGGCGGCCGCGGCCGCCGTAGGGTCTGGAGGTGGACGCCGCCCGCCTGCTCGCCGGCCTCGACGCCCCACAGCGCCGCGCCGTCACCGACCCCGGGCAGCCGCTGTGCATCCTGGCCGGGGCCGGCTCGGGCAAGACCCGGGTCCTGACCCGCCGCATCGCCCACCGCTCCCTGGAGGGCAGCGCCGATCCCCGGCATGTGCTGGCCCTCACCTTCACCCGCAAGGCGGCGGCCGAGATGGGGTCGCGCCTGGCCGCCCTGGGGCTGCGCGACCGGCCCACGGTGGGGACGTTCCACGGCGTGGCCTGGGGCCAGCTCCGCACCCTGTGGGGCGACCAGGGCCGGGCCGCCCCGGCGCTGCTGGACCGCAAGGGCCGGGTGCTGGCCTCCCTGCCGGGCCGGGGGTCGCTGGCCCCGGTGGAGCTGGCCACGGAGATCGAGTGGGCCCGGGCCCGGCTGGTGCCGCCCGACCGCTACGCCGAGGCCGCCCACCGGGCCGACCGCCGGATCTCGGCCTCCTTCGAGGTGGTGGCCCGCCTGTTCGCCGCCTACGAGGAGGAGAAGCGCCGGCGGGGGGTGATCGACTTCGACGACGTGCTGGCCCTGTGCGCCGAGGCCCTGGCCGCCGACCCGGTGTTCGGGGCCGCCCAGCGCTGGCGCTTCCGCCACCTGTTCGTGGACGAGTTCCAGGACGTCAACCCGTTGCAGCACCGGCTGCTGGAGGGGTGGCGGGGCGAGCGCGACGACCTGTGCGTGGTCGGCGACCCCCGCCAGGCCATCTACCGCTGGAACGGGGCTGATGCCTCCTACCTGACCCGGTTCGCCGACCACCACCCCGGGGCCACGGTCGTCGAGCTGACCGGCAACTACCGGTCGACGCCCCAGATCCTGCACGTGGCCACCGCGGTGCTGGGCTCCCGGGACCCGGGCCGGTCGGTGGCCCACCGACCGGCGGGGGCCATCCCCACCGTGGCCGCGCTGGCCACCGACGCCGACGAGGCCCGGGCCGCGGCCGAGGCCGCCCGCCTCCTCCACCCCCCGGGCACCCGGTGGGACCGCCAGGCCGTGCTGGTCCGCACCAACGGCCAGGTGCCCCTCATCGAGCAGGCCCTGGTCCAGGCCCGCATCCCGTACCGGGTCCGCGGCACCGAGCCCCTGCTGGGCCGGCCGGTGGTGCGCGACGCGCTGCGGGCCCTGACCGCCGAGCGGTCCCGGCCCCTCGGGGTGGTGCTCGACGACCTGGAGGCCATGGTCGACGCCGCCGCCGCCGCCGCCGGCCCCGAGGGGGCGGAGCGGGCCGACACGCTGGGCACCCTCCTGCGCCTGGCCCGCGAGCTGGGCGCCCTGGAGCGCACCGCGGTGGCCGGCGACCTCCGCGGGTGGCTGGCCACCGCGGTGGGCGCCGGCGACATCGACGCGGTCGACGCCGTGGACGTGGTGACCTTCCACGCCGCCAAGGGCCTGGAGTGGCCGGTGGTGCACGTGCTGGGCCTGGAGGACGGGCTGGTGCCCGTCGCCCACGCCCGCACGCCGGAGGCCGAGGCCGAGGAGCGCCGGCTCCTGCACGTGGCCCTGACCCGGGCCGAGGACGTGCTGCGCTGCTCGTGGGCCGCCGAGCGCACCCTCCGGGGCCGGCCCGTGACCCGCCGCCCCTCGCCCTACCTCGCCCTCGTGTCCGACGCCCTGTCCACCCTGCGGGCGGCCGACCGCCCCGTCGACCCCGAGCCGGCCCTGGCCCGGGCCCGCCACGCCCTGGCCGGGGCCCGGGCCCGGGCCGACGACGAGGCGGCCGCCCTCCTCCGCGACCTGCAGGCGTGGCGCGACCGCACCGCCCGGGGGGCCGGCACGCCGGCCGCGGTGGTGCTCAGCGACCGGACCCTGGCCGAGGTGGCCCGGTCCCGGCCCCCCGACCTCGACGCCCTGGGCCGGGTGCGGGGCCTCGGCCCCCTCGCCCTCGACGCCTACGGCGCCGACCTGCTGGCCGTGGTGCGCGGCCGCCGGTCCCACCGCTCCCCCGCCCGTCCCTGAGGCCCCCGCCTCCCCACCCCAGGAGGCGCCGTGCGCTTCGAGCTCTCCCAGGCCATCGCCGCCCCGGTCGACGACGTGGCTGCGGCCTACGCCGGCGCCGAGCTGTACCGGGCCATGGGCGGCACGTCGAGGATCGGGCCGCCGGAGGTGCTCGACCGGGTCGAGGACGGCGACGTGGTGACCCTCCGCATCCGCTACCGGTTCGTGGGCCAGCTGTCCCCGGCCGTGACCGCGGTGGTCGACCCGGCCCGGTTGAGCTGGGTCGAGGAGTCGGTCCACGACCTGGCGGGCCGGGCCGTGGCCGTCACCCTCCACCCCGACCACTACGCCGACCGGCTCCGGTGCACGGCGACGGCCCGCTACCAGGCCGACGACGACGGCACCCGCCGGGTGGTCCGGGGCGACCTGCGGGTCAAGGCCCTGCTGGTGGCCGGGGCCGTGGAGCGGGCCATCGTGTCGGGCCTGGAGGAGCACCTGGCCGCCGAGGGGCCGGTGGTCGAGGCCCACCTCGGGGGCTGAGGCTCAGCCCCGCTCCGGCTCGCCGTCGGCCAGGCGGCGGTTGAAGCCCTCGGCCAGCTCCCGGAACTTGGACACGTCGATGGAGACGAACAGCCCCTCGGCCTCGGCCGTCACCTCGCCGTCGGCCACGATGCGGCCGCTGGTGAACACCTTCCGGCCCTCCCGGCGGTCGAACCGGCCCTCGATCACCAGGGGGACGTGCAGCGGGGTGGGCCGCCGGTAGTTCACGACCAGCCGGGCGGTCATGCCCGGGGCGCCGGAGAGCGTCTGGGCCGAGCCCAGCACCTCGTCGAAGGCGGCGGCCACGAACCCACCGTGGACGCACCCGGGCGGCCCCTCGTACACGGAGCCGAAGGTGACCCGACCGGTGACCAGCTCGGAACCGAACTCGATGGTGATGGGCGGGGCCAGCGGGTTGGCCAGGCCGATGAGCGGGCTGTGGTCGAAGAAGGGCTCGATGTCGCCGCCCGACATGGCCGTCTCGGCCATGCCCTCGTAGATGCTGCGGGGCCGGTCGTGGCGGCGGAAGCGGGCGGCCAGCTCCTCCAGGGCGTCGGCCACCCGGTCCAGGTCGGCGGGCGGCACGTCGGTGCCCACCATGTCCTCGATGAGGGCCCGGTCGGCGGCGGCGATGCGGCGCAGGGCGGCCCGGCGGGGTGACAGGTCGGCATCGGCCTGGGCCAGCACCCGGGGCGACGGCTTGGACATGTCGAAGGGGTTGTCGGGGGCGTCCACGATCCTCCTCAGAGCCGGTCGGTGTCGACGTCGATCAGCACCGGGGCGTGGTCGCTGGGCAGCTTGCCCTTGCGGGCCTGGCGGTCGACGAGGGCGAAGGTCACGGTCTCGACCACCGGCGCGGTGGCCAGGAGCAGGTCGATGCGCATGCCCTGGCGCTTGTGGAACATGCCGGCCCGGTAGTCCCAGTAGCTGTAGAGCCCGGGCTCGGGGTGGAGGCGGCGGAAGGCGTCCTCCAGGCCCCACTCCTCCAGGGCCCGCAGCGCCTCCCGTTCCGGCTCGGTCACGTGGGTGGAGCCCTCGAAGGCGGCGATGTCCCACACGTCGGCGTCCGCGGGGGCGATGTTGAAGTCGCCGCCGATCACCAGGGGCCGAGCCGGGTCGTGGGCCGCCTCCAGGTGCTGGCGCAGGCGGGCCAGCCAGTCGAGCTTGTAGCGGTAGTGGTCGTGGCCGACCTCGCGCCCGTTGGGGACGTACACGCTGCACACCCGGACCGGGCCGCAGGTGGCCCACAGCATGCGGGCGTCGACGTCGGGCTCGCGGGAGTCGTCGAAGCCGGCGACGACGTCGTCCAGGCCGACCCGGCTGAGGATGGCCACGCCGTTCCACCGGCCCTCGCCGTGGTGGGCCGACCGGTAGCCCAGGGACTCGAAGGCCAGGCCGGGGAAGGCGCTGTCGGCCAGCTTGGTCTCCTGCAGGCACAGGACGTCGGGCCGGGCGTAGGCCAGCCACTCCTCCACGCGGGGGAGGCGGGCCTTGAGCGAGTTCACGTTCCAGGTGGCGATGCGCACGCCGGCGACTCTACGGCGGCGCGGCGGGCCGAGGCCCTGGCCCGCGCTCGGGCCGGGCCCGTCCGGCAGCGGCCGGCCGAGGGGACGACGGCCCCCTCGGCCCACCCCTGCAGGCGGTGGCTCAGCCCCGCTTCTTGGCCGGAGCCTTCTTGGCCGGAGCCTTCTTGGCCGGAGCCTTCTTCGCCCCGGCCTTCTTCGCCCCGGCCTTCTTCGCCGGAGCCTTCTTGGCCGGTGCCTTCTTGGCCGGTGCCTTCTTGGCCGCAGCCTTCTTGGCCGGTGCCTTCTTGGCCCCGGCCTTCTTCGCCGGTGCCTTCTTGGCCGCAGCCTTCTTCGCCGGTGCCTTCTTGGCCCCGGCCTTCTTCGCCGGTGCCTTCTTGGCCGC
The DNA here is from genome assembly GCA_035630295.1 of Acidimicrobiales bacterium. NCBI lineage: Bacteria > Bacillati > Actinomycetota > Acidimicrobiia > Acidimicrobiales > Acidimicrobiales bacterium. The sequence goes on from DASQKY010000051.1 coordinate 22,106, forward strand.
AGCCTTCTTGGCCGGAGCCTTCTTGGCAGGTGCCTTCTTGGCCCCGGCCTTCTTGGCCGGAGCCTTCTTGGCCGGAGCCTTCTTTGCCGTCGCCTTCTTGGCGGCGGCCTTCTTGGCAGGTGCCATCTCTTGTGCCTCCTGGGCAGGGGTGGGGTCGCTGTCGGTGGGCCCGGCCGGAGCCGGTTCCACCGTCACGTGGTGACCTGGCACAGCCAGGTCGATGCTTCGCCGTGGGGTGTCGAACGACTCCACGACGAAGGTCCGGGTCTCCCCGACGCTGAGCACCTCGCGTGCGCTGCGGGGAGGGGGGTCGGCCATCGAGCGCAGGGGCACGTAGCACTGCGCATCGTTGACGACCACGTACGCACCGTGGGACGAGAAGCGGTCGACGACGGCGTCGACCTCGCTCCCCACGGGATGCGAGCTCACGAAGGCCAGGAAGGCCGACGGCTCGTTGACGGCCTCGGGGGCCGGGGCGGCGCCGGTCCGCCGGCGCCGGCCACGTCCGCCTTCGGTGCCCCCCACCGGAGCACCGACCGCGTCGGCCGCCACCTCGGCCACCTCGACCTCGACCGCGGCCTTGGCCTGGCGCCGGCGGCTGCGGGGCGCCGGCGTGTCCGCGGTGTCCGCTCCGGTGGCCGCCCGTCGGGCCGCCACCTCGGCCTCCACCGCCTTGGCCGCCGCCTCCTTCTCGGCCTTGGTCAGGCGCTTGGCCGTGGTCTTGGTCGCCGTCTTGGAGGCCGTGGCCCTGGTGGCCGTGGCCCTGGTGGCCGTGGCCTTGGTGACCTTGCCCTTGGCGTCCCGCGACGTGCGCTGCGAGCGACGGCTGGCGGGGCCCCGCACCGGCAGCCGGGCCACGAAGACCCAACCCACCCCGTCGACCGGCTTGCCCCCGATGAGGCGGCCCTCGTCGAAGAGCCACTGGTACTCGCCGTGGAACTCCTGGAACGAGTCGTTGGAGAGGATGGTGGCCGACGCCTTCTGGGCGATGGCCAACACGAAGGCGTCGCCCCGGCCGACGGCACCGGCCGGCGGGGCCACGAGGTCGCCGTCCAACACGGCCTGCTCGTAGGCGTCCTTCTCCCCCTTGGCGATGCGATGGCCGAAGGTGGCGTCGACCACGGCGGTGATGCGCGTCCCCGGGAACTCCTCGAGGAACGACCGCACCGCCTCGTCGAGCTGGGCGAGGCTCGGCAACGTCCGGCCCTCGGTGGCGATGTTCGATCCGTCGACGATGACGTGATCACGGATGGTGCGTACGTCGGACATGTCGCGCAAAGTCAACCAGGCCCGTCAAGGCCCGACGCGGATGGAGGGCCGTCGCCACCGCGCGTTGGTAGGTTGCGACGCCATGGCCGCCCCGGTCGACGACCCCACCGCAGAGGTCACCGACCTCCTGCAGCACCTGATCCGCAACGCCTGCGTCAACGACGGCACGGTGGGCTCGGGGCACGAGGCGCGCTCGGTCGACCTGCTGCGCGCCCACCTCGGCGGCACCGGCCTGGACGTCGAGACCTACGAGCCGCAGCCCGGTCGCGAGAGCCTGGTGGCCCGCATCGAGGGCACCGACCCGACGGCGCCGACGCTCACGCTGCTCGGCCACCTCGACGTGGTGCCGGCCAACGTCGACCGCTGGCAGCGCGACCCCTTCGGCGGCGAGCTGGTCGAGGGCGAGGTGTGGGGCCGGGGCGCCATCGACATGCTCAACCTCACCGCCTCCATGGCCGTCGCCGTGCGGCGCCTGGCCCAGCGTGGGTGGCGGCCGGCGGGCACGCTCGTCTTCGCCGCCGTGGCCGACGAGGAGGCGGCCGGCATCTGGGGGGCCCGGCACCTGGCCGAGGCCCAGCTCGACGCCGTGCGCAGCGACTACGTGCTGACCGAGTCGGGCGGCATCCCCATGCGCAGCCCCGGCGGCCTCAAGCTGCCGGTCATGGTGGGCGAGAAGGGCTGCTACTGGTGTCGCATCACGGTGCGGGGCACGGCCGGCCACGGGTCTCAGCCCTACAAGGCCGACAACGCGCTGGTGAAGGCGGCCGAGGTGGTGCGCCGCATCGCCACCTTCCGGCCCGAGGCCCAGATCGGCGAGGTGTGGCGCCGCTACCTGGCCTCCATGGGCCTGCCCGACGAGGTCACCGCGCCGCTCCTCGACCCGGACCGCCTCGACGACCGGCTCGACGAGCTCCCGCTGGGCATGGCCCGCATGTTCCACGCCTGCACCCACACCACCATGAGCCCCAACATCGCCCACGGCGGGTCGAAGGTGAACACCATCCCCGACCACGTCACCCTGGAGGTCGACGTCCGGACCCTGCCGGGCCAGGACCGCGAGGCGGTGGAGGCCATCCTGCGGGAGGCGGTGGGCGACCTGCGCGACGACGTCACCATCGAGCCCGCCGTGTTCGACCCGGCGTCGGAGTCGCCCATGGACACGCCGCTGTGGGACACCCTGTCGCGGGTGGCGGGCCGCTTCTACGAGGGCTCGCAGACCGTGCCCATGCTGATCGTGGGTGCCACCGACGCCCGCTTCTTCCGCCGGCTGGGGGCCACCGCCTACGGGTTCGGCCTGTTCAGCCGGAACCTGCGCTACGAGGACTTCGGCAAGATGTTCCACGGCGACGACGAGCGGGTCGACATCGAGTCGTTGCGGCTCTCGACCGAGATGTGGGAGGCGGTGGCCGTCGACCTCCTGGGCGGCGCGTGATCCGGGCCGCGCTGTTCGACTTCGGCGGCGTCATCCTGTCCAGCCCCTTCGAGGCCTTCGCCCGCTACGAGGCCGACCGGGGCCTGCCCGCCGGGTTCCTGCGCCGGGTGAACGCCACCGACCCCGACGCCAACGCCTGGGCCCGGTTGGAGCGGGCCCAGGTGGACCTGGAGGAGTTCTGCGACCTGTTCGAGGCCGAGGCCCGGGCCCTGGGTGGCGAGGTGGACGCCCGGGCGGTGCTGGGCCTGCTGCGGGGCGAGCTGCGCCCGGCCATGGTCGAGGCCGTGCGCCGCTGCCGCCAGCGGCTGAAGACCGGCCTCCTGACCAACAACGTGGTGACCATGCAGGCCGGGGCCATGTCCGGCGCCGCCGACCCGCACGCCGAGGTGCTGGGGCACTTCGACGTGATCGTGGAGTCGTCCCGGGCCGGCGTGCGCAAGCCCGACCCCGCCTTCTACGAGATGGCCTGCCGGGAGCTGGACATCGAGCCCTCCGAGGCGGTGTTCCTCGACGACCTGGGGGTCAACCTGAAGCCGGCTCGGGCCCTGGGCATGACCACCATCAAGGTCGACGACCCGGCCGCCGCCCTGGCCGAGCTGGAGGACGTCGTCGGCTTCCCCCTGGGCTGAGGGGGAGGGTCGCGGTCAGGACGGCGGGTCGGGCGGGGCCGCGGGCGCGATGGAGAACACCCGGGCCGCGTTGTCGCGCAGGAACAGGGGCCAGACGTGGTCGCGGAACGGCACCGACGGCAGCTCCGAGAAGATGCGGTCCAGGGTCAGGCCCGAGGCGTAGTAGCCGGCGTAGAGCACCTTCTCAGCCCCGCGGGTGTTGGCGAAGCGGACGATGTCGTCGGGGTAGTAGCGGGGGGCGAAGGCGCTGGTCGAGTAGTGGAGCCCGGGGTACTTGAGCAGCAGCTTGACCATGAGCTCGGTCCACGGGTCGGCGCCGTGGCGCACCACCACCTGGAGCTCGGGCCAGAACCAGCACACCTCGTCGAGCAGCATGGGCAGCTGGGGGGCCATGGGGATGCGGGGCCCGGGCACGCCGGCGTAGACGATGATCGGCCGCCCGATCTCGATGCACTTGGCGTAGATGGGCCACATGCGCTTGTCGTCCAACGGCACCTGGGGGATGCAGCCGGTGCCCCAGCAATGAACGGCCTTGAGCGAGTCGCCCCACTCCTCCACCGCGGCATCGATGGCCCGCAGGGCCCCCATCCCTTCGTTGGGGTCGACGTCGAGCATCCCGGCGAAGTGCTGCGGGTGCTCGCGCACGGCCCGGCGGGAGTGCTCGTTCTCGTGCACGCCGACCACGAAGGTGGAGATGCGGTGGCGGGCCATCTCCCCCAGCACGGTGCGCACCGGGTCGTCGACCTCGTCGCCCTCGAAGGTGGGGACCCCCTTGAACATGTACTGGGCCGGCATCTCCATGGCCTGGGTGCCCTCGTCGTTGGCCAGGGCCCGGATGCGGTCGTACTTGGCCGCCTGCTTCTCCCGGGTGTCGGGCATGGCCAGGAAGGTGTCGATGACCCCTCCGGCCTGGGCCGAGGCGAAGGCGGAGCCGTCGAGGGCCTGGTCGGTGGCGTCGTCGGTCACGGCGCCGACCCTACCCCGAACTGGAACACGTTCTACTTCTCCCGGGACCGGGTCCACGACGGGCGATCGTCGGCCGGGGCGTCGGGGTCGGCCAGGTCCAGGCCCACGTCCAGCCGGCCCAACAGGTCGCCCAGCTCCCCGGCACTGGCCACCGAGGCCCGGTGGGCGAACCACAGGAACGGGATCCACGGGATCCAGCGCAGCCGGCCGCCGTCGCGCCGGATCAGCACCACCCCCCGGCGCATGCCCCCGGGGCCGGCCCGGTCGACCTCCACCGCGGCCACCTCGGCCCAGTCCACGACCTGGGTGGTGCGCATCCAGCGCACCTCCACCCCCTCGGCGTCGGCCACCGCCCGAGCCGTCCAGCCCAGGTACGCCAGCGAGCCGGCCCAGGCCGCGCTGGCCAGCCCCACCAGGCCCAGCACGCCGTCGCCCAGGACGGCGGCGGCCAGCGCCAACGGGACGGTGACCGCGGCCAGCAGGCCGATGACCCGCAACGGCCCCCGGGGTGGGCGGGCCTCGACCCGCCCTCGGTCGGGGTCAGAGGCCCTCGAAGGCACGGGCCAGGATCTCCTCCTGCTCCTGCACGTGGATGGCGTGGCTGCCCCCCGCCGGCGAGCCGGAGCCGACCCGGGACACCTCGCGGTAGGTCGTGCCCTCGGGCACCAGCGGCCACAGCCGCTCGCCCACGAAGGAGCGGGGGCCCATGTTGTCGGGCTCCTCCTGGAGCCACACCACCTCGGTGGCCCCGCCGTACTGCTGCAGCAGCTCGCGGATGCGCCGCCGCGGGAAGGGGTAGAGCTGCTCCAGCCGCACCACGGCGGCGGGCACGCCCAGCTCGTCCCGCTTGGCCAGGGCGTCGTGGCTCACCTTCCCGCTGCAGAACACCACCCGCCGGACGGCGTCGGCGTCGGGGACGCCCGGGTCGTCGAGCACCTCGTGGAACGAGCCGGAGAGGAGGTCGCCCACCGACGACCGGGCCGAGCGGGCCCGCAGCAGCGACTTGGGCGTGAACACCACCAGGGGCTTGCGCACCTCCTGGTGGATCTGGCGCCGCAGCAGGTGGAAGTACTGGGCCGAGGTCGAGGCGTTGGCCACCTGCATGTTGTCCTCGGCGCACAGGTTCAGGAACCGCTCGATGCGGGCCGAGGAGTGCTCGGGGCCCTGGCCCTCGTAGCCGTGGGGCAGGAGCAGGGTCAGGCCCGAGCGCTGGCCCCACTTGTCCTCGGCGGCTGAGAAGTACTGGTCCAGGATGATCTGGGCGCCGTTGACGAAGTCGCCGAACTGGGCCTCCCACAGCACCAGGGTGTCGCTGGCGATCACCGAGTAGCCGTACTCGAAGCCCACCGCCGCGTACTCCGAGAGCAGCGAGTCGTAGATCCAGATCTTGCCCTGCTCGGAGCTCAGGTGGGCCAGGGGAGCGTGTTCGGCCCCCGTCTCGTAGTCGACCAGCACGCTGTGGCGCTGGGAGAAGGTGCCCCGGCGCGAGTCCTGCCCGGCCAGCCGGATGTTGGTGCCCTCCAGCAGCAGCGAACCGAAGGCCAGGGCCTCGGCCAGGGCCCAGTCCACCTCGCCCCCCTCGAACATCTGGTCGCGGGTGGCGAACTGCTTGGCCAGCTTGGGGTGGACGGTGAAGCCCTCGGGCCGGGTGGACAGCCCCTGGTAGACTCGGTCGATGACCCCGGAGCCGACGCCGGTCTGCACGTGGGGCAGCACGCCCCGGGCCGGGGCCGGCGGCCTGGCCCGCACCTCGGTCTCGGGGGCGTGGGAGCGGGTCTCCTCCAGGGCCCCGGCCAGCTTCCCGGAGAAGTCGTCGAGGGCGGCCTCGGCCTCCTCCATGCTGATGTCGCCCCGCCGCACCAGGGCCTCGGTGTAGAGCTTGCGCACCGAGCGGCGGGCGTCGATGCGCTTGTACATGAGGGGCTGGGTGTAGCTCGGGTCGTCGCCCTCGTTGTGGCCGTGCCGGCGGTAGCAGACCATGTCGATGACGACGTCCTTGCGGAAGCGCTGCCGGTAGTCGTAGGCCAGGCGGGCCACCCGCACGCAGGCCTCGGGGTCGTCGCCGTTCACGTGGAAGATGGGGGCCTGCACCATCTTGGCCACGTCGGTGCAGTACTCCGAGGAGCGGGCGGCGTCGGGCGGGGTGGTGAAGCCGAGCTGGTTGTTGATGATCAGGTGGATGGTGCCGCCCACCCGGTAGCCCTTGATGCTGGACAGGTTGAGGGTCTCGGCCACCACGCCCTGGCCGGCGAAGGCGGCGTCGCCGTGGACCAGCACCGGCAGCACCGAGAAGGCCCGGGGGTCGTTGATGACGTCCTGCCGGGCCCGGGCCATGCCCACCACCACCGGGTCCACCGCTTCCAGGTGGCTGGGGTTGGCGGCCAGCTCGACGGTGATCTCGTGGCCCAGGCGGGAGGTGAAGGTGCCGGTCTGGCCCAGGTGGTACTTCACGTCGCCCGAGCCCTGGGTCGAGTCGGGGTCGATGTAGCCCTCGAACTCGGTGAACAGCTTGTCGAGCGACTTGCCCACGATGTTGGTGAGGACGTTCAGGCGCCCCCGGTGGGCCATGCCGATGATGGCCCCGTGCAGGGCGAAGGAGGCGGCCCGCTCCAGGATGGCGTCCAGGATGGGGATGGCCGACTCCGCCCCCTCGATGCCGAAGCGCTTCTGGCCCAGGTACTTGGTGCCCAGGAACTTCTCGAAGGCCTCGGCCGCGTTGACCCGGTCCAGGATGTGGCGCTGGTCCTCGGGGGGCAGGAACGTCGAGGCTCCCTCCACCTGCTCCTGGATCCAGGCCTTCTCGTCGGGCTCCTGGATGTGCATGTACTCGATGCCGATGCGGCGGCAGTAGGCGTTGCGGAGCACGCCCAGGATGTCGCCCAGGACCATGCGGTCCTTGCCGGCCAGGCCGTCGGTCAGGAACTCCCGATCGAGGTCCCAGATGGTGAGCCCGTAGCTGGCCGGGTCCAGCTCGGAGTGCATGTGCGGCTCCTTGGCCGCCAGCGGGTCGAGATCGGCGATCAGGTGGCCCCGGACCCGGTACATGTTGATGAGGGTCTGGACGTGGATCTGCTTCTGGAGGGTCGACTCCTCCTTGTCCACCGGGTTGGTGTCCTGCAGCCACCGCACCGCCTCGTACGGCACGCCGATGGACCGGAAGACACCGTCGTAGAAGCCGTCCTCGCCGGTGAGCAGCTCGTGCACCCGCTTGAGGAACAGGCCCGACTCGGCGCCCTGGATGATGCGGTGGTCGTAGGTGGAGGTGACGGTCATCACCTTCGACACGCCCAGGTCGGCCAGGGCGGCCCGATCGGCGCCCTGGAAGGCGGTGGGGAAGTCCAGGCGGCCCACGCCCACGATGGCGCCCTGGCCGGGCATGAGCCGGGGCACGGACTGGACCGTGCCGATGGTGCCGGGGTTGGTGAGGGTGACGGTGGCTCCGGCGAAGTCGTCGGGCGAGAGCTTGCCGGTGCGGACCTTGCGGATCATGTCCTCGTAGGCGGCCCAGAAGCCGGCGAAGTCGAGCGTGTCGGCCCCCCGGATGACCGGCACCAGCAGGGTCCGGCTGCCGTCCTTCTTCTCCAGGTCCACGGCCAGGCCCAGGTTGACGCGCTCGTTGCTGACCTTGCGGGGCGTGCCGTCGGGGCCCTCGACGAACGTGCCGTTGAGGGCGGGCACGGCATCGGCGATGGCCCGCACCACGGCGTAGCCGATGAGGTGGGTGAAGCTGACCTTGCCACCCCGGGTGCGGGACAGGTAGCCGTTGATGACCTTGCGGTTGACCTCGAGGAGCTTGGCCGGGACCTCGCGGAAGCTGGTGGCGGTGGGGACGCCCAGGCTGGCCTCCATGTTGGCCACGATCCGGGCCGCCGCCCCCCGCAGCGGCTCGCCGCGAGGCGCGGGGGCCGGGGCGCCCCCGGCCTCCTTGGCGCCGTCGGCCTTGCCCCCGGACCCCTTGGCCCCGGACCCCTTGGCGCCGGACCCCTTGGCGCCGTCCCCCTTCGGCCCGTCACCCTCGGCCGTGTCGGCCTTCTTCAGGACCGTGGTGCCGGCAGGCGCCGGCGGGGCCTGGGCCGAGGCCCCGTTGGCCGGGGCCTCGGAGGGGGCGGCAGCGGTGCCGGAGGCGTCGGCGCCCCCGGACCCGGAGGCGGCCGGCGCCTCGGAGCCGGCCGGCCCGGCGGGCTGGTAGCCGGAGAAGAACTCCCGCCAGCTCTCGCTCACCGACGACGGGTCCTCGGCGAAGCTCTCGTACATCTCGTCCACCAACCAGGCGTTGGGGCCGAGGGTGTCGGACGGCGGTGCGGTGTCCTCAGGCATCGGGGCCGAGCCTACCGACCGTCCCCACCCGCCCGAGGGGGGCGGTCCGGCCCTGGTCAGGGGTGGTTGGCGGCGGACCCGGGGCTCAGGTCACGGACCCGGCGGGCCGGCACCCCGGCGTAGAGGCCGCCCGGCTCGCAGTCGGCGGTGACCACCGCTCCGGCCGCCACCACGCACCCGTCCCCCACCGTCACCCCGGGCAGGATGCTGGCCCGGGCCCCGATCCAGACCCGGTCGCCCACCGTCACCGGGGCGTGGCGGGAGCGCCGGTCGTAGCCGCCGTCGTCCCGCAGGTCGTGGGTCATGCCGAACAGGCCGACCTGGGGGCCGAGGTTGCAGTCCCGCCCGATCCGCAGCCGGCCCCGGCCCACGTCGAAGTAGCACTCGCCGTTCACGAAGGTGCCGGCCCCGATGACCACGTCGGTGCCGGTGAAGCGGGAGCCGGGGAGCAGGTTGGCCCCCAGGGCCCGGATGCCGGCCGCCCGGTAGACGACCACCCGCCCGGCCCGGGGCATCCACACCGCCCCGCCGACGGCGTTGACCACCAGGTGCCGCACCATGATCCGCAGGTCCACCCGCAGGCTCTCGACCAGGCTGGCCCACGGGTTCCGTCGGGCACGCGTGCCGCTCATGTCCGGCTCTCCTCTCGCCCGTCCACCATGGCACAGCCGGCCGGCGGCACCGGGCCCGCCCGGCGGCCTACGGCGCTGCCGGCGGCGACCGGTAGCGTCGTCCCCCTCATGAGCAGCGCGCAGTTCATCTACACGATGCACAAGGTGGGCCGGTTCCACCCGCCCGACAAGGAGGTCCTGAAGGACATCAGCCTGTCCTTCTACCCGGGGGCCAAGATCGGCGTCCTGGGGGCCAACGGGGCCGGCAAGTCGTCGCTGCTGCGGGTCATGTCCGGCGTCGACCAGGACTTCACCGGCGACGCCCGCCTCACCCCCGGCTTCTCGGTCGGCCTGCTGGAGCAGGAGCCCCACCTGGACGAGGCCAAGGACGTGAAGGGCAACGTGATGGACGGCGCGGCCGAGGTGGCCGGGCTGCTGGCCGCCTACGACGCCTGCCTGGCCAAGTACGCCGACCCCGACGCCGACTACGAGAAGATCGGCGAGGAGCAGGCCCGCCTGGAGGCCGAGATGGCGGCCAAGGGGGCCAACGGCCTGGACCGCACCATCGAGGTGGCCATGGACGCCCTGCGCCTGCCCCCCGGCGATGCCGAGGTCACCACCCTGTCCGGCGGCGAGCGGCGCCGGGTGGCCCTGTGCCGCCTGCTGCTGTCGTCGCCCGACCTGCTGCTGCTGGACGAGCCCACCAACCACCTCGACGCCGAGTCGGTGGCCTGGCTGGAGCGCTTCCTGCGCGACTACGCCGGCACCGTGGTGGCCATCACCCACGACCGGTACTTCCTGGACAACGTGGCCGGTTGGATCCTGGAGCTGGACCGGGGCCGGGGCCTGCCCTTCGAGGGCAACTACTCGTCGTGGCTGGAGCAGAAGCAGGCCCGCCTGGCCCAGGAGGACAAGGCCGACAGCAAGCGGTCCCGCACCCTGGCCCGGGAGTTGGAGTGGGTGCGCATGGCCCCCAAGGCCCGCCAGGCCAAGGGCAAGGCCCGCCTGGCCGCCTACGACAAGCTGCTGGCCGAGGCCAAGGAGGCCGAGGGCCGGGGCGGCGACCTGCAGATCACCATCCCGGCCGGCGACCGGCTGGGCGACAAGGTCATCGAGGTCTCGCACCTGTCCAAGGGCTACGGCGACCGGCTGCTCATCGACGACCTCAGCTTCTCCCTGCCCAAGGCCGGCATCGTGGGCGTCATCGGCGGCAACGGCGTGGGCAAGACGACCCTGTTCCGCATGCTGACCGGGGCCGAGGAGCCCGACTCGGGCACCGTCGAGGTTGGCCCCACGGTGCAGCTGGCCGACGTGGACCAGAGCCGACAGAGCCTGGATGCCGACAAGACCGTCTACGAGGAGATCACCGGCGGCCGCGACGACATGGTCATCGGGGGCCGGTCGGTCAACGGCCGGGCCCACGTGGCCTCGTTCAACTTCAAGGGCTCGGACCAGCAGAAGCTGGTGGGCGTGCTGTCCGGGGGCGAGCGCAACCGCGTCCACCTGGCCAAGGTGCTCTCCGAGGGAGGCAACGTCCTCCTCCTGGACGAGCCCACCAACGACCTCGACGTCGACACCCTGCGAGCCCTGGAGGACGGCCTGGAGTCGTTCCCGGGCTGCGCCGTGGTCATCAGCCACGACCGCTGGTTCCTGGACCGCATCGCCACCCACATCCTGGCCTTCGAGGGCGAGAGCCAGGTCCGGTGGTTCGAGGGCAACTTCAGCGAGTACGAGGCCCAGCGCCGCAAGGAGCTGGGCGCCGCCGCCGACCAGCCCCACCGCATCAAGTACAAGCCCCTGGCCCGCTGATCGGCGCCGGGCCGATCGACGCCGGATCCCCTCGGACGAGGGGCCCCGGTCCGGCGCCCCGCCACAGGAGGACGCACCCAGCACGCCGACGACGTCTGGCGCTACGCCCGACGTCGGTGCCCGTCGGCCGAGGCCGCCGACGACGTCCTGGCCGAGACGTTCGCGGTGGCCTGGCGGCGCCGGGCCGGGCTCCGCCTGACGGTCGTCAGGGGGCGGCCGGCTCCCAGGCCACCGCGAAACGGAATCGGGCCGCTCCCTCGGACCACATGGGGAAGTTCGTGCCCCACACGTTGTCGTGGAGGCCGACCCACACCCCGGCGGCCAGGTCCAACGGACCGGCGTCGGGGTCGAGCAGTCGGGGCTGGCCCGGCGCCACCAGCGGGGCGTCGAGGGTGCGGAGGGCCACGGTGCCCTCCACGCTCGGCCATCGCACCCCCTCCCCCACGGCGTGGAGGTGGCGGCCGCCGCCGGGCACCACGTCGAGGGGCGACACGTCCTGGCCCAACTTGTCCAGCACCATCGCCTCCGGGTCGACGCCGGCCGGCCGCCACCCCAACCAGGTCGCCTCGGGGAGCCGGTTGGCCGGCTTGCCCTCCCACCGCAGCTCGACGCCCAGGGTCGAGGGCCCCTCGTCCGGGGTCGCGTCGGTGAGGACCAGCGCCACCTCGGCCGGTGCCCCGGACCGGGTGACGGCCTCCTCCGGCAGCCGGGCCCGCACCACGAGGGCCTCGACCCGTCGAGCGCCGGGACCGGTCGCGACCGGATCCTGGCCACCGGCCGCAGGCCCACCGTCTCGGGCCGACCAGCGGCGGCCGACGTGGACGGTGCCGACCTCGGGCTCCCACCAGGCGGAGACCGCGCCGGACGTGTCGATGCCGGGCTTGGTGTTGTCCTCCACCGCCCACCACTCGTCCTCGGGCCGGGCACGCACGTAGGCGGCCCGGTAGCGGGCGTAGTCAGCACCGGAGAAGGCCTGGTGGGCCAGCAGGCCCAGGGGGTGGGACGTGTCGGCCAGGACCCGGCCCGTCACCCGGTCCCGCAGGTGGGCCACGGCGCCGGTGACGGGATCGACACCGACCTCCCAGCACCCGAGCACCACCGGCTCGCCGGGCGGCACCAGCTCCCCGGCGGCGTAGGCCGGCACCGGGGAGCGCAGGGCGGCCAGGGTGGAGCGGGCCGAGCGGCGCAGGCCCTCGCTGTCGATGGCCTCCACCGCGGCCTCCACGTAGGCCCGCTGCTCGGCCCACGACGCCTCGTAGGCCCGGGTCCGCGGCTCGGCCCGCAACCCGGGCAGGTCGGCCCGTCCCCACCGCTCCCGGTCGGGCAGGTGGGTCTTCTCGTCCAGGCCCCAGGTGTGCTCGGCCACCAGCAGCAGGTTCTCGTGGAAGACCCGCAGGCGCGAGTCGTCGGGGGCCACCATGCCGGCCGCGGCCCACGACCGGCGCAGGCGCAGCAGCTCCCGGAAGGCCGCCACCTTCTGCGGGTCCGAGCCGGCCCCGTGGATCCAGGTGTCGCCGATCTCGGCCGTCACCACCGGCAACCCGGCCACTGCGGGGCGCAGGGCGGCGGCGAAGGCGTCGAGGGTGGAGGCCCGCACCTCGGCGCCGGGCACCCGGGCCCGTAAGGCCGCGAACGAGGCCACCACCTCGTCGATCGACGGGGGGCCCAGGTTGTCGCCGGTGTGGGCGAAGGCCAGCCGGTCCGGGCACCCCGGCACCTCGGTGAGGTCGCCGTAGCCGCCGGGTTGGTAGACGACGGTGACCTCGGAGCCGTCGGGGGCCTGCCACCGGAAGCAGGCGGGCACCTCGGGCACGGTGGCCACCGGGTTGACCCCGACGTGGAGGAGCTCGACCCCGGCCCCGGCCAGCAGGGGCACCAGACCCCGGGTGTGGCCGGGCACGTCGGTCAGCTTGGCCGCCACCGTGCGGCGCCCGAAGCGGTGGTCGAGGCGGGCGGCGATGGCCAGGCCGGCCTCGACCAGGCCCGGGTCGCACAGCTCGGTGTGGGTGGTGAAGGGGAGGGCGTGCCAGGCCAGGTCACCGGCCTCGATGGCGGCCTCGGCCGCGGCCCGCCCGGCCGGGTCGGCCCGCTCCAGGAACGTGTGGACCAGCCACGACCCGGTGGTCCACACGAAGCGCTCGGCCCCGCCCCGGGCCCGCAGCTCGGCCCCCAGGGCCAGGGCGGCGGGGATGAAGCGGTCGACGTAGCCGGCCACCACCTCGGCGGCCGGGGCGGTGAAGCCCACGTCCAGGTGGGTCTTGGCCACCAGGTGGACCACGGGCGCCTCGCTCACCGGCCCAGCCTCGCGCCCCGCGACCCGCCCCCTTCGCTTCTGAGGCGCCAGCGCGCACGATCACGTGCTCTGGCGCCTCAGAAGCGAGCCGCCCGAGGGCGGTAGCGTCGGCCCGTGTGAGAGCCGAGGCCCGCGACGGCGCCGTCGACCTGGTCGGGGACGTGGCCACCCTGCGGGCCACGCGGCCCCGGGTGACCTACCGGGTGGAGGGCCGGGCGGCCGAGCTGGCGCCCACCGCCCTGGACGGCCCGCCCGACGGGCCGTGGACGGCCGAGGACGACCACCTCCGCGTCGTCCTGTCGACCCGCCCGGCCCCGGGCCCGGCCCGGGGCCTGCTCCTGCGGCTGGCCGTCACCGTGCTCGGCGACCTCCCCGTCCGCCTGGACGACACCACGGTGCTGGCCGCCGGCGGACCCTCGGGCCTGCAGCTCGGGGCCGGGCCGGGGTCGTGGTCGCTGTACCGCAACGGCTGGAGCTCGTGGTCCAACGCCCGGTCGTTCCGCATGGACGAGGCCGACCCCGACCCCTGGCTCTTCGCCATCCGCCGCACCACCGTCGACCCCGGGACCCCCCGCGGCGGGGAGCCGGGCCGGTTTCGCAGCGAGCTGGTGGCCGGCCTGGCCGACCTCGACGGCGGGGGCGGCCTGGTCCTGGGCTTCGTGGGCGGGGCCCGCTGCCTGTCGGTCATCGACCTGGCCGTCGACCTCCCGGCCGAGGGCGGTGCCACCCGGGCCGAGCTGGCGACCCTGGCCGCCACCTGCCGGTTCGACGGGGCCACGGCCGAGCCCGGCACCACGCTGGCCACCGAGGACCTGCTGGTGGCCGACGGCCCCGACCCCGTCGACCTGCTGGAGGGGTGGGCCGCGGCCCTGGGGGCGGCCCAGGGGGCCCGGGTCCCGGCCCGGCCCCCGCACGGCTGGTGCTCCTGGTACTACCACTACTCCAAGGTCACCGAGGCCGACGTGCGGCGGGCCCTGGCCGCGGCCGACACCGTGGCCGCCGGTGTGCCCCTGGGCTACGTGATGGTCGACGACGGGCACCAGATGGCCATCGGGGACTGGCTGGCCACCAACGGCAAGTTCCCCTCGGGCCTGGCCGCCCTGGCCGCGGACATCCGGGCCACCGGGCGCGACGCCGGCCTCTGGCTGGCCCCCTTCCTGGCCGACCACGGCAGCGACGTGGCCCGGGCCCACCCCGAGTGGCTGCTGCGGGACGAGGCCGGCGACCCGGTGACCGCCCTGTGGAACCCGACCTGGAACCGGCGCCACGGCCAGTGGGTCCTGGACTGCACCCGACCCGACGTGCAGGCCCACCTGGAGGAGGTGGCCCGCACCCTGGCCGTCGACTGGGGCTACCGGGTGCTCAAGTTGGACTTCTGCTACGCCGCGGCCCTGCCCGGGGTGCGCCACGACCCGGCCTCGACCCGGGCCCAGGCCCTGCGGGCCGCCCTCGACGCCGTCCGCCGGGGGGCGGGCCACGACGCGCTGCTCGTCGGCTGCGGCCTGCCCCTGGGCCCGGCGGTGGGCGTGGTCGACGGGATGCGCGTCGGCACCGACGTGGCTCCCACCTGGGGCGGCCGGGTGACCCGGTGGGCGTTCAGCGACCAGGGCGGCCTCAGCACCCGCATCGCCATGCGCAACACCGTGACCCGAGCCTTCCTCCACGGGCACCTATGGGCCAACGACCCCGACTGCGTGATGGTCCGCACCGACCGCACCCGCCTGACCGAGGCCGAGGTCCGGTTCCTGGTCGCGGCGGTGGCCCTGACCGACGGGATGATCGTCTCGTCCGACCAGCTCGACCTGGTGCCTCCCGAGCGGCTCGACCTGTTGCGCCTGGCCCACGAGCTGTCCGGGGGCCACTGCCGGGTGGTGGACCTGTTCGCCCGGTCCGAGCCCGAGCGCCTGGTCTCGACCAAGGCCGACGAGGTGCTGGTCGGCCACCTCCACTGGGGCGACGCGCCGGCCGCGGTCACCGTCACCCTCGACGGCCCGGAGTGGGACCGCCTGGGCCTCGCCCGGCCCGACGAGGTGGTCGAGGCCCTCACCGGTGCCCGACTCCCGGTCCGGGGCACCCGCGTCGACCTGGGCGTGCTCGACCCCCACGACGCCCGCATCCTCCGCCTGCCCCGCCGAGCCCCCTCCGTGTGACACGGGGGTTCCGGGGTAGGGCCGCCGAGGACGACCTGGTCGCCACGGCCCGTCCCTGACGCTGCGGAGGTCCGATGTCCGGCATCGCCATCATCACCGAGGCCTGCATCGACACCAAGGACCGAGCCTGCGTCGACGTGTGCCCCGTGCAGTGCATCTACGAGTACGACCCGACGGGCGGCGTCCTGTTCTCCGAGGAGGAGGCCGGGAACGGGACCGTCGAGAACACGCACGCCCCGGATCCGGACGCCATCGCCGTCTTCGCCGACAGCATCCTCTACGTGAACACCGAGGAGTGCACCTCCTGCACGGCCTGCTACCAGCCCGACGTGTGCCCGGTGGGCGCCATCTACCCGGAGGAAACCCTCCCCGACGGTTCGGCGCGGGCCCGGTACAACGCCGAGGACCCCCACCAGGGCCACGATCACACGTTCTTCGCCGCCCACACCCGGGCCGTCTTCGCCGACTAGAGCAGAGGCGTCAGGCGGGCCAGGACGGCGGCGGCCTGGGTGGCGGGGTCGCCGTCGGCCGGGGTGAGGCGCAGCTCGGGGGCCTCGGGGGCCTCGTAGGGGTCGTCCACCCCGGTGAAGCCGGTGATCTCGCCGGCCCGGGCCTTGGCGTAGAGGCCCTTGGGGTCGCGCTGCTCGCACAGCTCGATGGGGGTGTCCACGAACACCTCCACGAAGGGCACCCCGGCCGACGTGTGGGCGGCCCGGGCCCGGGCCCGGCCGGCCCGGTACGGGGAGATGAGGGGGACCAGGGCCACCACCCCGGCGTCGGCCAGCAGAACGGCCACCGCGCCGGCCCGGCGCACGTTCTCGTCCCGGTCGGCGGCCGAGAACCCGAGGTCGGCGTTGAGGCCGTGCCGCAGGTTGTCGCCGTCCAGGCGGTAGGCCGGTCGCCCCTGGGCCACCAGCAGGCGCTCCAGGGCCACGGCCACGGTCGACTTGCCCGACCCCGACAGGCCGGTCAGCCACACCGTCGCCCCCCGGTGGGGCCGCTCGTCCCGGCCCACCTCCCCGCCGTGCCAGGTCACGTCGGTGGACACGGCTAGAGGATCATCCCCGCGGCAACCGTCGCGTTGGTGTTCTCGTCGATGAGGATGAAGCTGCCGGTGGTGCGGTTGCGGCGGTACTCGTCGCAGAACAGCGGCAGGGTGGTGCGCAGGGTGACCCGGCCGATCTCGTTGAGCGACAACTCGGTGGCCGCCTCGTCGCGGTGCAGGGTGTTGACGTCCAGCCGGTACTGCAGGTCCTTGACCAGGGCCCGGGCCGACCGGGTGGTGTGCTTGATGCCCAGCTTGGAACGGGGGGCCAGGGTGGAGGCCTCGCCCATCCAGCACACCATGGCCTCGACGTCCTGGGTGGCGCGGGGCTGGTTGTGGGGCCGGCAGATCATGTCCCCGCGGGAGATGTCGATCTCGTCGGCCAGGGTGATGGCCACCGACATGGGGGCGTAGGCCTCGTCCACCGGGCCATCCGCGGTGTCGATGGAGGTGACGGTGGAGGTGAAGCCCGAGGGCAGGACCAGGACCTCGTCGCCGGGCTTGAACGTCCCCCCGGCCACGGTGCCGGCGTAGCCCCGGTAGTCGTGGAGCTCGTTGGAGTAGGGCCGCAGCACGTACTGGACCGGGAACCGGGCGTCGATCAGGTTCCGGTCGCTGGCGATGTGCACCTCCTCCATGTGGTGGAGCAGGGAGCTGCCCTCGTACCAGTCCATCTGGGTGCTGCGGGAGACGACGTTGTCGCCCTCCAGGGCCGAGATGGGGATGGTGGCCAGGTCGGTGATGTCGAGCTTGGCCGCGAAGTCGCGGAACTCGTCCGCGATCTCCCGGTAGCGCTCCTCGCTCCAGCCGACCAGGTCCATCTTGTTGACGCACAGCACCAGGTGGGGGATCTGCAGCAGCGAGGCCAGGAAGGCGTGGCGCCGGGACTGCTCGACCAGGCCCTTGCGGGCGTCCACCAGCACCAGGGCCAGGTCCGCGGTGGAGGCCCCGGTGACCATGTTGCGCGTGTACTGGATGTGCCCGGGGGTGTCGGCGATGATGAACTTCCGCCGGGGGGTGGCGAAGTAGCGGTAGGCCACGTCGATGGTGATGCCCTGCTCCCGCTCGGCCCGCAGCCCGTCGGTCAGCAGGGCCAGGTTGGTGTACTCGGCCCCCATGCGCTGGGAGGTGGCCTCGACCGCCTCCAGCTGGTCCTCGAAGATGGCCTTCGAGTCGTACAGCAACCGCCCGATCAGCGTCGACTTGCCGTCGTCGACCGATCCAGCCGTGGCCAGGCGGAGGAGCTCGCTCATCAGAAGTAGCCCTCTTTTTTGCGGTCTTCCATGCCGGCCTCGCTGATGCGGTCGTCGGCCCGGGTGGCACCCCGCTCGGTGATGCGGGTGGCGGCCACCTCGGCGATGACCTCGTCGATGGTCGAGGCGGTGGAGTCGACGGCCCCGGTGCCGGTGGCGTCGCCGATGGTCCGGAAGCGGACCGAGCGGACCTCCACCTCCTCGTCGTCGCCCACGGTGATGTGGCGGGTCACCCCGATCCACATGCCGTCGCGGCGGACGACCTCGCGCTCGTGGGCGAAGTACAGGTCCGGCAGGCGGACCTCGTCGGCCCCGATGTACTGCCAGATGTCCAGCTCGGTCCAGTTGCTGAGGGGGAAGACCCGGATGTGCTCGCCCTTGTGGTGGCGGCCGTTGTAGAGGCTCCACAGCTCGGGCCGCTGGTTCTTGGGGTCCCACTGGCCGAACTCGTCGCGGAAGCTGAACACCCTCTCCTTGGCCCGGGCCTTCTCCTCGTCGCGCCGGGCCCCGCCGAACACGGCGTCGAACTCGTGCTCCTCGATGGCCTCCAGCAGCACCGGGGTCTGGATGCGGTTGCGGCTGGCGCCCGGACCCCCCGGGTCGACCACCTTGCCGGCGGCGATGGCGTCCGGGACCGAGGCCACCACCAGGCGCAGGCTGTGGCGCTCGGCCTCGGCGTCGCGGAAGGCCAGCACCTCGTCGTAGTTGTGGCCGGTGTCGATGTGCATGACCGGGAACGGCAGGGGGCAGGGCCAGAAGGCCTTGCGGGCCACGTGGAGCATCACCGCCGAGTCCTTGCCCCCGCTGAACAGCAGCACCGGCCGCTCGAAGGTGGCCGCCACCTCCCGGACGATGTGGATGGCCTCGGCCTCCAGGGCGCGCAGGTGGGAGAGCCGGTAGTGCGGCGTGGCGGTGCGGGACGACACGGCTGGCGAGCGTAGCGGGACCCTCCGGGAGGCCCCGACCCCGTCCGGCGGCCGGCCCCCCGGCCCCGGAGGGCCAGACTGGCCCGATGCCCCCCTCCCCCGCCGCCGACGGCGCCCCCCTGGCCACCGCCGCGGACCACCGCCTGGCCGTCGACATGGCCGACGACGCCGGGCGGCTGCTCCTGGCCCTGCGGGAGGAGCTGGCCGGCGCCGACGCCGCCACCCTGAAGCGGGAGGGCGACCGGCGCAGCCACGAGCTGCTCATGGCCCGGGTGGCGGCGGAGGCCCCCGGCGACGCCGTGCTCTCCGAGGAGGGCGCCGACGAGGCGGCCCGCCTGGGGGCGGCCCGGACCTGGATCATCGACCCCCTCGACGGCACCCGCGAGTACGGCGAGCCGCCCCGCGACGACTGGGCCGTGCACGTGGCCCTGGTGGCCGGCGGGCAGCCCGTGGCCGGGGCCGTGGCCCTCCCGGCCCAGGGCGTCACCCTCTCCACCGCCGAGCCGGCGGCCGGGCCCGGCCCCGTGCCCGACCAGCCCCGGGTCATCGTCAGCCGCAGCCGCCCGCCGGCCGTGGCCCTGGCCGTGGCCGAGGCCCTGGGGGCCCGCCTGGTGGAGATGGGCTCGGCCGGGGCCAAGGTGGCGGCCGTGGTGCGGGGGGCGGCGGATGTCTACGCCCACGCCGGGGGCCAGTACGAGTGGGACAGCTGCGCCCCGGTGGCGGTGGCCACCGCCGCCGGCTTCCACGCCTCCCGCATCGACGGCGCCCCCCTGGCCTACAACCGCCCCGACCCGTGGCTGCCCGACCTCCTGGTCTGCCACCCCGCCCTGGCCGAGCAGGTCCTGGCCGTCACCCGCCGCTGAGCCCGGGGACCCGGATGACGACGACGGCGATGTCGTCGGCCGCCGCCGCCGGGTCGCGGAAGTCGTCGACGGCCCGCACCACCCGGTCGGCCACCTCGACCGCCGAGCCGGCCCCCGCGGCGGCGCGCAGGGCCTCCATCAGGCGGTCCTCCCCGAACTGGTGGGGCCCCTGGCGGGCCTCGGTGACGCCGTCGGTGTAGAGCACCAGGGCGTCGCCGGGGTCGAGGTCCAGGTCGACCTCCTGGAGGGGCGGGTCGGGCAGCACCCCGAGCAGGGTGCCGGCGGCCTCGACCCGCTCGATCCGGCCGTCGGCCCTGACCAGGATGGGCCGGGGGTGGCCGCCGCACGACACGGTGGCCTCGGCCCGCCCCGGGCCGGGCCGGAGGTGGACCAGGGCCGCGGTGGCGAAGCGGGTGTCGTCGATCTGGTCGAGGATGGCGTCGTTGGTGGCGGCCAGCACCGCGGCGGGGCCGTGGGGCCCGTCGCCGGCGGCCAGGCCCGGCGCCACGGCCCGCAAGGTGTGGCGGAACAGGCCGGTGACGGCCGCCGCGGCCGGGCCCTTGCCGCACACGTCGCCCAGGACCACGCTCCAGCCGGCGGCGGTCTCGAACACGTCGTAGAAGTCGCCGCCGATCTCGATGCCGGCCTCGGCCACCCGGTAGCGGGCCCCCAGGTCGATGCCGGGGATCTCGGGCAGGGCCGGGGGCAGGAGGGTCTGCTGCAGGGCCCGGGCCACCTCGGAGCGGGAGTCGAACAGGTGGGCGGTGTCGATGGCGGTGGCCGCCCGCCCGGTGATGTTCTCGACCAGGGCCTGGTCGTCGGCCTCGTAGGACCGCTCGCCGGTGGCCACCAGCGTGATGCCGCCCAGGACCCGGCCCCGGGCCACCAGGGGCGCCACCAGGGCCGAGCGGGGGGCCAGGGTGCGCAGGAGCCGCAGGTGGTCGCCGTCGACCGCCGCGGCCTGCAGGTCCTCGTCGGTGATGTCCTCCACCCGCTCCGAGCGACCGGTGCGCATGGCCCGCCGCACGCTCCAGATGCCGTCGCCTCCGGCCCGGCGGCGAATCTCCCGCATCTCCCGCACCAGGGGGACCTTGCCCGGCTCGACGTGGACGATGGCCGTCTCCCGCAGGCTCCCGTCGTCGTCGAGGGCGTCGAGGATGCACCAGTCGGCCACCCGCGGCACCAGCAGCGAGGCCAACTGGTCGTAGACCCCCTGCGGGTCGAGGGTGGAGGCCAGGATGCCGCTGACCTCGGCCAGGAGGGCCAGCCGCTCCCGCGACGCCTCGGCGGCCAGGCGGGCCTGGTGCTCCCGCTCCAGGAGCTTGAGCTTGACGTCCTCCATGAGGTGGCGCTCGGTCACGTCCGAGGCGACGCCGATCATGCGCAAGGGGGTGCCGTCGTGTGACGCCACCACCCGGCCCCGGGTCTCGACCCAGCGCAGCTCGCCGTCCGGGCGGACCAGCCGGAACTCGTCGTGGTAGTCCCGCCCGGTGCGGGCCGCCTCCACCAGCCCGACCCGGACCCGGTCGCGGTCGGGCTCGGGCACGGCGTCGAGGACGGTGACCCCGGTGCGGTCGCTGGTGCCCGGCTCCAGCCCGGCGATGGCCTCCAGGCCCGCCGACCAGGTCACCTGGCCGGTGGCCACGTCCCAGTCCCAGGTGCCCAGGCCCCCGGCCTCCAGGGACAGGTCCAGGCGGGCGAGGCTCTCGCGCTGGCGACGGGAGGCCAGTCGCTCCTCGGTGACCTCGGCGAAGATCAGCCCGGCGCCGAACAGCACGCCGTCGGCCCGACGGATGGGGAAGGCCGTGACCTGCCAGTGGCGGCGGTGCCCGGGCTCGCCGGTGCGGATCTCGGCCGGCGCCGCGGCCTGGCCCCGGTCCAGCACCTGGGCCACGAGGGCCTCGACGCCCGCGGCCACCTGGGGCACCAGGTCGTGCAGGGGCCGGGGCAGGGCCGGGTCGTCGCCGTCGGCCGGCGAGGGCCGGGGCGCGGTGTCGTCCATGGCCCGGAGGGCGTCGTTGTGGTGCAGCACCCGGCCCCCGGTGTCGACCACCGCGGTGGCCACCGGGGCGTGGGCCAGGAGGGTGTCGAGCACGGCCCGCACCCGGAGGCGTTCGCCCTGCTCGGCCTGGGCCCGACGGGCCAGCCGGGCCGTCTCGGCCAGCAGGGCGCACTCGGCGGCCAGGCTCTCCAGGGCCGTCACCTCGGCGGGGGTGAAGCTGCCGGGGTCGGCCGACATGAGGGCCAGGACCCCGACGGGGCGGTCGCTGGCCACCAGGGGCAGCAGCACCCCGCTGCGCAGGCCGAGCCGGCGCCACAGCTCCCGCACCTCGGGGCTGGGGGCCATGGCCGCCAGCTCGGCCGCGGTGGAGCGCGACACCGCGGCCCGCCGGGTCCGCAGCGGCTCGGCCATGAGGTCGGCGGCCACCGGGTCGACGCTCTCGGCCGCCATGAGCCGCTCGATGAGGGGGGCCGCGGTGGGGTCCCGGTGGTGGGCGGCCACCCGCTGGAGCGACCCGTCGGGCTGGACCAGGTGGACGGTCCCCCAGTCCGAGAAGGCCTCGACCACCAGCTCCAGGAGGCGCTGGGTGGAGCCCGTGGCCTCGGGCGTGGCCGCGAAGGCGGCGGCCACCCGGGCCGCCAGCGCGGAGGGATCGACGGCCGCCGTCATGGTGGCCTCGCCCCCCACGTCGTGCCCCGGACCCACACGGCGACTGTACGCCCTCGGCCCCGGGACCGGGGCCAAGGCCGGGGCCGCGCTCCGCCACGACGCCGGCACCCGTCGCCGGTCAGACTGCCCGGGTGACGCCCGTGCCCGCTCCCGCCGCCGACCTGGCCGTCGGCACCTTCACCGACGCCGGCCCCTGGACCATCGACCTCGACGACCTGCCGTGGCGCGACGCGGTGCCCGCCGAGCGGGCCCGGGTGCGGCGCCGGTTGCCGTCGCTGGTGCGGCCGCCCCGGGTGCCGCCGCTGCGCCGCCTGGCCCGGGTCACCTCCCGCCTGGCGCCCCCGCTGGCGGCCTGGGCCCTGGGGGCCCGGCGCCAGGGGGGCAGCGCGTCGCGGGCCGACATCTCCCGGCGCCTGCGGCTGGCGGCCGAGGCCCTGGGCCCCACCTACATCAAGCTGGGCCAGATCATCGCCTCGGGCGAGGGGCTGTTCCCGGCCGAGCTGGTGGAGGAGATGCGGCGCTGCCGCGACCAGGTGCCCCCCGAGCCCTTCGCCTCGGTGCGGGCCGTGGTCGAGGGCGACCTGGGCCGGCCCCTGGAGGAGGTGTTCGTCCGCTTCGACCGCCGGCCCCTGGCCGCGGCGTCCATCGCCCAGGTCCACGCCGCGGCCCTGCCCCCGGCCGAGCCGGGCGGCGAGCCCATCGAGGTGGTGGTCAAGGTCCAGCGGCCCGACGTGGCCCGCCTGGTGGAGGCCGACCTGCGGGTCATGGCCTGGCTGGCGCCGCCCATGGTGGGCCGCATCCCGGTCACCGCCCTGGCCAACCCGCCGGCCCTGGTCGAGGTGTTCGGCGAGACCATCACCGAGGAGCTCGACTTCCGCCTGGAGGCCGACAACATGCTGGCCCTGGCGGGCGTGTACGCCGCCCTGGGCCAGGGCCACTACGTGGTGCCCCGGCCGCACCCCCGGCTGGTCACCCGCCGGGTGCTGGTCATGGAGCGCCTGTCGGGCTTCGCCTTCGAGGACGTCGAGGGCATGCGGGCCGCCGAGATCGACACCACCGCCCTGGTGCGGGGCGGGATGATCGGCTTCCTGGAGGGGGCCATGCTGCACGGCATCTTCCACGGCGACCTCCACGCCGGGAACCTGTTCGTCCTGCCCGACGGGCGCACCGCCCTGCTCGACTTCGGCATCACCGGCCGCCTGGGCGAGGAGCGCCGGCTGGCCTTCCTGCGCCTGCTGGTCAGCGCCACCGTGAACGACCTGCACGGCCAGCTGGCCGCCATCCGCGACCTGGGGGCCCTGCCGGCGGACGTGGACCTCGACGCGGTGATCGCGGAGCTGGGCCTGGACCGGCCCACCATCGACCCCACCACCCTCACCCCCGAGCAGCTCACGGCCGAGATCCAGGTGGTGGTGAAGGGCCTGATCGGCTACGGCGCCAAGCTGCCCAAGGAGCTGATGCTGTTCGTGAAGAACATGGTGTTCCTGGACGGGGCCATCGCCACGTTGGCCCCCGACCTGGACCTGTTCGCCGAGATCAGCCACATCGCCACCTACTTCGCCTCCCAGCACGGCAGCCGCATCGCGGCCGAGGCCGGCCTGGACGACACCTCGTGGGAGCTGGACATGGACGGGGTGCGGGCCCTCTACGGGGTCGACGCCGGCACCGACGCCCTCACCCACCGGGAGCTCCAGGCCCGCCGGGAGGTCATCGCGGCGCGGCTGGGGTCGCGCCGGCGGCCCGGCCCGCTCCATCGGGTGCGGCGCCGGGTCACCCGACGGCGGGGTGGCCCCGGGGCTTGAGCCCCAGCTCGCCTCCTACGCTCCACCCGTGCGCATCGTGATCGCCCGCTGCCAGGTCGACTACTCCGGCCGGCTCACCGCCCACCTGCCCATGGCCACCCGGCTCCTCATGGTGAAGGCCGACGGCTGCGTGGCCATCCACGCCGACGGCGGGGCCTACAAGCCGCTCAACTGGATGAACGCCCCCAACCGGCTGGTCGAGGGGGACGGGCGCTGGCTGGTCACCAACCCGAAGGGCGAGACCCTGACCATCACCATGGACGAGGTGCTGAGCGACACGTCCTGGGAGATGGGCGTCGATCCCGGCCTGCAGAAGGACGGCGTGGAGGCCCACCTCCAGGTCCTGCTGGCCGAGCGGCCCGGCACCATGGAGGAGGGCCTGACCCTCATCCGCCGCGAGCACCTCACCGACATCGGCCCCGTCGACCTGCTGTGCCGGGGCGCGGACGGGACCACCGTGGTGGTGGAGGTCAAGCGGCGGGGCGAGATCGACGGGGTCGAGCAGCTCACCCGCTACGTCGAGTTCCTGCGCCGCGACCCCCGGCTGGGCACGGTGCGGGGCATGTTCGTGGCCCAGCAGATCAAGCCCCAGGCCAAGGTGCTGGCCGCCGACCGGGGCCTGCTGTGCGTGGAGGTCGACTACGACGAGCTGCGCGGCATCGAGTCGAACGTGCCCCGCCTGTTCTGACCGGCGTCCTCGACGGCCCGAGCGTGGAGGGCGGCCACCTCCTCCACCGCGGTGGACCACCGGAAGCGGGCCCGCCGGGTGTGGCCGGCGGCCACCAGCTCGGCCCGGCGGGCCTCGTCGGACAGCACCCGGTCCAGGGCCTCGGCCAGGGCGTCCCCGTCACCCACCCCGACCAGCTCGGCGGCATCGCCCACCACCTCGGGGATGGCCCCGGCCCGGGTGGTGACCAGGGGGACGCCGGCGGCCATGGCCTCCAACGGGACCAGGCCGAAGCCCTCGTAGACCGACGGGTAGGCCACCACGCTGGCCCCCCGCAGCAGGGCGGCCCGGGTGGCCTCGTCCACGTAGCCCAGGGCGGTGATGCGGTCGCGGTGGGCGGCGGCGGCCACCGCCGCGTCCAGGGCGTCGGCCCCCCAGCCCCGGGCCCCGGCCAGCACCAGGCGCACCTCGGGGTCGCGGGCCGCCACCGCGTCGAAGGCGGTGACCAGGCCGGGCAGGTCCTTGCGGGGCTCGACGGTGCCCACGGCCAGCACGTAGCGCTCGGCCCGGGCCACGGCCCGGCCCCGGGCCGCGTCCCGGCCGGGGCCGTCGGGGCCGAGGTCGGGGGCGCCGTTGGCGATGGCCACCACCCGGTCGGGCGCCGCGCCCAGCCGGTCGACGACCTCGTCGGCCACGAAGCGGCTGGGGGCGTGCACCCACGCCCCGGCGGCCAGGGCCCGGGCCACCAGGGCCGGGTAGGCGGCGCTGGACCGGTCGACCATCTCCGGGTGGTGCCAGGCGGTGAGGTCGTGGACGGTCACCACCCGGGCCGCCCGCCGGGTCGGGGGGACCACGAAGTTGGGCCCGTGCACCACGTCGACCGGGCCGGTCCAGGCCTCGACGGCGGGCCGGTCGGACCGCGACCACAGGGCCCGCAGGGGGCGGGCGGCCATCGGGAGGCGGGCCCGGGCCACCCCGGGGGGGAGCTGGGCGGCCAGCGCCCGCCGCCCCCGCCAGGTCACGGCGAAGGCCCGGAGGTCGACGTCGGGGCGGGCGGCCAGGCCCTCGACCAGGGCGGCCGTGAGGGCGGCGACGCCGGTGCGGGGGCCGAGGAGGCTGGTGACGTCGAGAGCGACACGCCGGGGAGCGGTCGGGGCCATGGGGGCCGACCCTACGACCCCGGCCCCGCCCCCGGCCGGCCACTCGTCGTGAGGCCGGGTCCCACAGGCAGTGGTCTGCATCAGCCCTGGTCAGAGCGAGTTGCCTCTCGCCATGTGACGAAATCTTCACACTGCGTGAGCCGAGGCCGATCATGCCAGGGTGACCACGACGACCTCCTCCCTCCCCCGCCGGGGGCGTCGCCGGACCGGCCTGCGGGCCTCGGTCGGCCGGCTCGCCGCCCTCGTCGTCGGCACCTCCCTCCTGGTCGGCGCCACCACCGGCGCCGCCCCCGGGCCCGCCGCCGCGGCCCCGGCCCCCCTCGACGCGGCGCCCGCGGCCGGGCCGGGCGCCATGGACGCCGACCAGATCCCCCTCAGCGGGCCGGCCGGCGCCTCGTCGGCCCGGGCCGCGGGTGATGCCCCGGCCCCCACCGGCTGGTCCGAGACCATCGTCCTGCTCCCCGGCACCCAGATGGTGGCCCTGTCCTGGGACGGGGGCACCAGCGGGCCGGCCGGGCCGGCCAGCGCCCGCCTGGCCCTGCGCAGCCGGGGCCCCGCCGGCTCCTGGACCGACTGGCTCCCCCTCGCCCCCGACCCCGCCGACCAGGGCGGCGAGGGCGCCGGCCGGGTGGGCAGCGACGTGGTGTGGCTGGGCTCCGACGGCGCCGACACCCTCGAGGTCCGGGTCGACGCCGGCCCCGTGTCCGGCCTGGAGCTCCTGCGCATGCGCTACCACGAGGGCGAGCCGGTGGCGGTCGAGGCCCCGCCCGAGAGCACCTCGCGGGCGGCCGCGGCCCGCCCCACCATCCGCCCCCGCAGCGACTGGGCCTCCGGCGGGTGGAGGTCGGGCACCAGCGGCTGCGGCTCCGGGCCCTCGGTGGCGTCGCGGCTCGACCACGTGGTGGTGCACCACACGGCCAGCACCAACTCCTACACCCAGGCCCAGGTGCCCGGGCTGATCGACGGGATCTACCGCTACCACACCGGCTCCCTCGGCTGGTGCGACATCGCCTACAACTTCGTCGTCGACAAGTACGGCACCATCTGGCAGGGCCGCAGCGGCGACGTCACCAAGCCGGTGGTCGGCGGGCACGCCATGGGCTTCAACACCTACAGCTCCGGCGTGACCCTCCTGGGCCAGTTCGAGCCCGGGGCCTCGCCGGCGGCGGCCACGCCCACCTCGGCCATGATCAACTCGGCGGCCCGGCTGATCGGCTGGAAGCTGTCGCTCCACGGCCTCAACCCCAAGGGCAGCGTCACCGTCACCAGCGGCGGCAGCACCCGCTACAGCGCCGGCACCCGGGTGACCCTGCCGGTGGTCAACTACCACCAGCAGTCGAGCACCACCGCCTGCCCGGGAGCCAGCGTCATCAGCCGCATGGGCACCATCCGGGACCTGGCCGCCCAGCACATGGGGGGTAGCGGCCCGGACCCCGATCCCGACCCCGAGCCCCCGACCGGTGACCCCGACCCGTCCCGGTGGCGGCCCTTCCCCGACGCCCAGACCCTGACCTACCGGCAGTACGTCGACTTCCTCCGCAACCCCGGGACCTACGAGGGCCGCACGTGGTGGAACACCAACCTGGTCAACGGGAACACCAACCGCAACGCCCTGGTGGTGGCCCTCCTCGAGTCCGGCGAGCTCCAGCGCCGCACGGCCGCCCCGGTGCGGCTGTACCTGGCCTACTTCGACCGGGCCCCCGACCACCCCGGCCTGCGCTACTGGTGGGCCCGGATGGACGCCGGGACCAGCATCCGCAAGGTGTCGGCCTCCTTCGCCGACTCGGCCGAGTTCCGCCGCCGCTACGGCTCGCTGTCCGACCGCGAGTTCGTGCGGCTCGTCTACCGCAACGTCCTGGGGCGCGAGCCCGACCCGTCGGGCCAGCAGTACTGGGAGGGCCGGCTGTCCAGCGGGGCCGAGGACCGGGGCGGCGTGATGGCCCAGTTCTCGGAGTCCTCGGAGTACCGAGGCCAGACCCGGTCCGTGGTCGAGGCCGTCGTCACCCACGACGCCATGCTCCAGCGGGCCGCCACCACCGACCAGATGCACGACCTGGCCGTCTTCGTCGAGGCCGACCGCAGCTCCCTGGTCAACCAGATCTTCGGCTCCGCCGAGTACGCCGCCCGGTTCTCCTGACCGGCGCCGGGCGGCCCGGTCGCCGTCCGGGGGCCCGGGCCGGGCGCCGTGAGTACGATCCCGCGCCATGAGCGACACGCCCGCCGCCCGCCGCGCCGTGGACGAGGCCGGGCCCGGCCCCACCCCGGCGGGCGACGAGGCCGGCCCGGAGGCCGGCGACCCGGTCGCCCCGCCCCCCTGGCCGGCCGACGACGAGGGCGACGACGACCCGGTGGCCGAGGCCGCCCGCCTCCTGGCCATCGCCCGCCAGGCCCTCGACGACGGCGTCACCGTCCCCGACGGGGCCCGGCTCCGCCCGGTCAAGGAATCGGTCCTGCGGGCCGTGCGGCCGGTGACCGACGTGCAGCACCGGGTGGAGGACCACACCATCGGCGCCGTCGACGTGCTGGTGCGGGAGGCCACCCTCCAGCGGGCCCGCACCACCCGCCTGCTGACCGGCATGACCACCGTCGACCTGGCCGTGGACGTGGTCGACGAGCAGGTCCGGGCCCTGCGGGACGAGGTGGCGGCGCTGCGCCGCGAGGTCGAGGAGCTCCGGCGGGCCGCAGGGGACGCGACCGACCCCCGATGAGGGTCGCGGTGGTGGCGCCGGCGCCCGTGCCGCCGGTGTACGGAGGGGCGGAGCGAGCCGTCGACGGCCTGCACGCCGCGGTGGCGCGCCTCACCCCCCACCAGGTGGAGACGGTGAGGGTCCCGGTGGACGAGTCCCACCTGCCGGGCCTGGTGGCCGGCTACCGGGCCTTCTGGGAGCTGGACCTGGGCCGGTTCGACCGGGTGGTCACGGCCAAGTACCCGGCCTGGTTGGTGCGCCACCCGCACCACACCGTGCTGATGTTCCACCCCCTGCGGGGGCTCTACGACCACTACCACCTCTTCGGCCGGCCCCGTCGCGCCGAGCCCACCACGCCGGCCACCGCGGCCCTGGTCGCCCTGCTCCGGGCCGGTCCCGACCCGGGCCGGGTGCCCGAGCTGTTCGCCCGCTGGGACGAGATCCTCGACCGCGTCGGGCCCGACCACCCGGACCTGGTGTTCCCCGGCCCCCTGGCCCGGGCCGTGGTGCGGTGGCTCGACACGGTGGCCCTCACCCCGCCGGCCACCCGTCGCCACCTGGCCCTGTCCCGCACGGTGGCCTCCCGGCCGGGCTACCTGCCCCCGGGGGTGGTGCCCCGGGTCCTGCGCCTGCCCGGCGACCTGGGGCCGCCGCCGGACCCGGTGCCCCGGGCCGATCCCGCGCTGCTGTTCACCGCCTCCCGCCTCGACGGGGGCAAGCGCCTGGACCTGCTGGTGGCGGCCATGGCCCACGTCCCGGGCCCGGCCCGCCTGCACATCGCCGGCACCGGCCCCGAGGGCGACCGGCTCCGGCGCCAGGCCGCCCCCGACGGTCGCATCTCCTTCCTGGGGTTCGTGCCCGACGACGAGCTGCGGGCCGGCTACGCCGCGGCCACCGCCGTGCCCTTCGTGCCCGACGACGAGGACCTGGGCCTGGTCACCCTGGAGGCCTTCTCCCAGGGCACGCCGGTGGTCACCTGCCGGGACTCGGGGGGCCCGACCGAGCTGGTGGTCGACGGGGTGCACGGCCGGGTGGTGGAGGCCGACCCCGTGGCCCTGGGGCGGGCCCTGGCCGGCCTGGTGGCCGATCCGGCGGCGGCGGCGGCCATGGGCCGAGCCGGGCGGGCCCGGGGCGCCCTGGTCTCCTGGCCGGGGGCCGTGGCCACGCTGCTGGCCGACGACGACGACACCGGCACCGACGCCGCCCCCCGCCCGCCGGCCACCGCTCGACGTCGCCCACCGGGGCGGCCCCGGGTGGTGGTGGCCACCACCTTCCCCCTGGACGGGCGGGTCGGCGGGGGCCAGCTCCGGGCCCGCCACCTCTACGGCCACCTGGCCCCGGACCTGGAGGTCGAGGTGGTGGCCCTGGGCCTGGCCGACGACCCGGAGGGGACGGTGGACCTCGGGCCCGGGTTCACCCAGACCACCGTCCGCCGGTCCGAGGCCCACCGGGCCGTCGCCGACCGGCTGGGGACCGAGGTCGGCCTGCCCGTCACCGACGTCCTGGCCGGCACCGACATCGCCCTCACCCCCGCCTACCTCGACGCGCTGCGCCGGGCGGCCGACGGCGCCTCCGCCGTCGTCGTGGCCGAGCCCTACCTGCACCCCGCCGTCCGGGAGGCGGGCCTCGAGCTCCCCCTGGTCTACGACGCCTTCAACGACGAGCGGGCCCTGAAGGCCCGGGCCCTCCCCGACACGCCGCGGGGCCGGGCCGTCCTCGGCCTGGTCGAGGCCATCGAGGGCGACGCGGTGGCCGGCGCCGCCCACGTCACCACCACCTCGGCCGCCGACGCCGCCGCCCTGGCCGACCGGTACGGGCGGGCCCCGGCCGACATCACCGTGGTGCCCAACGGCACCGCGGTGCCGGCCGAGGCGCCGTCGCCGGCCCGGCGGCGGGCCCGCTCGGAGCGGTGGCGGGGCTGGTGGCCCGCCGGCGACCCGGCCCGCCCGTCGCACCTGGCCGTGTTCCTGGGCTCGTGGCACCCGCCCAACATCGACGCCGCCGAGCTGCTGGTCGAGGTGGCAGCCTGCGTGCCGGCCGTGCAGTTCCTCTCGGTCGGGCACCACGGCCTGGCCTTCGCCGGCCGCCGCCTCCCGGCCAACGTCCGCTTCACCGGCGAGGTGCCGGACCGGCTGCGGGTCGGCCTGCTGGGCGCCGCCGACCTGGCCCTGAACCCCATGCGCACCGGCTCGGGCACCAACCTCAAGCTGCTGGAGTTCCTGGCCTGGCGACTCCCGGTGGTGTCGACCCCGTTCGGGGCCCGGGGCATCGACGTGGCCGACGGTGAGCACCTGCGCCTGGCCGAGCCCGCCGACCTGGCCGAGGCGGTGATCGAGACCGTGTCCGACCCGGAGGGGGCGGCGACCCGGGCCGCCGCCGGGCGGCGGTTGGTGGCCGAGCGCCACGCCTGGCCCGTGCTGGCCCGGGACCTGGCCGCCGTGCTCGGCCGGGTCGGGGTGGCCGTGCCGTCGGCCTAGCGGCGCCGGCCCCCGCCGCCCAGGTCGGTCACGCCCCGGGCCAGGGCGGCCCCGAAGGCGTCCCAGGTGAAGCCCTCGGCCCACCGGGCCCCGGCCTCGGCGTCGGCCCGCTTCTGGTCCTCGGGCCGGTCCAGCACGGTGGCGATGGCCTCGGCCAGCGCCGGCCACGTCCCCTCGCACAGGTAGCGGTTGGGGCCGCCCAGCTCGGAGATGGACGTGGTGTCGAAGGTGACGACGGTGCAGCCGGTGGCCACCGCCTCCACCACCGGGAGGCCGAAGCCCTCGTGCTCGGTGGGGAAGACGAAGGCCTCGGCCCGCCGGTAGAGCCAGGCCCGCTCGGTCGGGCTGACGAAGCCCAGGAGGTGGATGTCCTCGGCGTAGGACGACTCCTCGATGGCCCGGCGGGCCGACTCGGTGAAGATGGTGTGGAGCCCCTGGAAGTCGTAGCCGGCGAAGACCAGCTTCAGGTCCCGGCCCCGGGCCCGCAGGTCGTTGAACGCGGTGATCAGCAGGTCGATGCGGCGGCGCTCGTCGACCCCGCCCATGAAGAACAGGAAGGGGTGCCGGTCGAGGCCCTCGCCCTCCATGCGGGCCTGCTCCAGGACGTCGAGGTCGCCGGCCCGCAGGGCCTCGGGGTCGTGGCCCAGGTGGGCCACCTCGATCTTGTCCCCCACGCCGGTCACCCCCCGGGACCGGGCCAGCTCGGCCGTGGTCCGGGCGGTGTGCTCGGAGATGGCCAGCACCCGGCCCGCCTTGCGGAGGGCGTCGACCACGCCCCGCTCGTAGGCCTCGCGCCCCAGGGCCCGCTGGGCCGACAGGCGCAGGCCCAGGCCGGCCTGGCGGGCGGCCCGGTAGGTGGGCCGGTAGGCCAGGGGGTAGCGGTCGCCCAGCAGGACGGGGATCTGGTCGTACACCACCACCACGGTGGCGGGCTCGGGCGGCACGCCGAGGGCCGAGTCGAACTGGACGAACACGTCGCAGGCCTCGGCGATGGTGCGGCTCTGGCCGGCGCTGAGGCCGCCCTTCAGGCGCTGGGCCCGGCCCCAGCGGGGGGTGGCCAGGTCCACGGTGGCGGCCACCCGGTCACTGGCCCCGACCTGGTCCAGCACCCCCTCCACCGCCGGCCCGGCCGGGTCGGTGAAGAGGACGAAGCGGTCCTCGTCCGGCAGGGAGGCGGCCAGGTGCCGGCACCCCTCCCGAACCACCTGGCCGATGCCGCGGAACTGGTGGCCGATCTGCATGGCCCGGAAGTCGAAGCCGACCCTCACCGCGCCCACCCCCCGGCGGTGGCCAGCGAGCCCAGCAGCACCTGGGCCGAGTCTCGCCAGTCGTAGCGGTCCACGTTGGCCAGGCCCCGCTCGACCATGGCCGCCCGGGCCCCGTCGTCCATCTCCAGCACGGCCCGCAGGCCCTCGGCGATGGGCTCGGGGGCGCTCACGTCGACCAGGCGGGCCGCCCCTCCCGCCACCTCGGGCATGACCGAGGCGTCGCTCACCACCACCGGGGTCTGGCAGGCCATGGACTCCAGCGGGGGCATGCCGAAGCCCTCGTACACGCTGACGTAGGCGGAGCACCGGGCCCCGCTGTAGAGGGCGGCCAGATGGCGGTCCTCCACGCAGCCCAGCAGCACCTTGACCCGGTGGCCGGCGTCGATCGCCTCCTGGGCCCGGGCCCGGATCTCGTGCTCCCGCCACGCCCCCGCCCCCACCAGGACGAGGGTCAGGTCGCCGGCCACCTCCCGGGGCAGGGCGCAGAAGGCGTCGATCAGCCGCACCTGGTTCTTGCGGGGCTCGATGTTGCCCACCGACAGGACGTAGTCGCCGTAGATGCCGTGGGCCCGCGTCACCTCGGCCACCTCCCGGGCCGAGCGGCGGTAGAAGCGCACCCGGTCCACCGCGCAGCCCACCACGTCGATCCGGTCACGGGGCGTGCCGTAGTGGGTGGCGATCTCGTCGGCCATGGTGCCGGTCAGGGCCGTGACCCGGTCGGAGCGCTCCACGCTGCGGCGCACGGCCCGGCGCAGGAACCGCCCGTTGTCGGCGTCCGCGAACTGGGGCAGCACCTCGAAGGACAGGTCGTGCACGGCCGTCACCGACGGGCTGCCGGCCAGGGGCCAGCGCACGAAGTTGGGGAAGAAGTAGGTGGCCCGGCCGAACAGGCGGTCCATGGGGGGCAGCCGGTCCCCGACGATCAGGCGGCGCTGGACGCTGAGGGGGAGGGGGACGGCCAGGGGGCGGATGCGCCGGAACCGGAAGGGGGCCAGGCGGGGGATCCGCTTGACCGGCACGGCGATGCGGGCGTCGACGTCGGAGCGCTCGGCCAGCAGCTCGTCGAGGCCCCGCAGCACGCCGCTGGCGTACTGGCCGACCCCGCTGAAGTGGTCGTCGACCAGGGCCTGGCCGTCGATGACGAGGCGGTGCCGGGCTCCCCGGGCCATCAACGGCCGGCCCCGGGGCAGGGGGCGGCCCCGGTCCCGGTGCGGGCCGCTGACGTCCGTCGAATCGTCCGCCGCTGGTGCATCCGGGCGAGGCTAGCGTCCCGTCCCGACCCCCCCGGCGGGGCGGCGGCTCACGGGGGAGGCGCACCTGCCGATGGCTGGGGGGGCGGTCCGACCCGAGGCGCCGGCCGCGGCGCGAGGAGACGTGATGACGACCAGGCACCAGCGCCGTCGACCCTGGACGGCGGCCCTCGCCGTCCTGCTGGCCCTGGCCAGCGCCACCGCGCCCGCCGCCCCGGCCGGGGCGGTCCCCTCCCCTCCCGCCGGCCAGGCCCCGGGCCAGCCCGCCCCCCGGGCCACGGCCACGCTGCGCCTGTCCCGCAACCTCGACCACGTCCTGCGAGGCAACTACGACGGCGACGGCTCGGCGGCGTCGTTCTCGTCCCCGGCGGTCACCGACGTCACCGGCGACGGCGTGGCCGAGGTGGTGACGGCCACCGTCGACGGGTGGGTCATCGCCTTCCGGGCCGACGGGTCCCGCCTGTGGGACACCGACCTGGGCCGCACCTCCATCCAGTCGTCGCCGGCGGTGGCCGACATGACCGGCGACGGGCGCCCCGACGTGGTGGTGGGCACCCTCGACGGCCGGGTCGTCCTCCTCGACGGCCCCTCCGGGGGGCGCCTCCGCACCTTCGGGGACGGGGGGCCCCAGGGCTGCCTGCCCATCTGCTTCCCGCGGGGCTTCCACGCCACGCCGGCCCTGGGTGACGTCAACGGCGACCGCCGGCCCGACATCGTGGCCGCCAGCTACAACCACCACGTCTACGCCTGGACCGCGGGCGGCACGCTGCTGTTCCGCCGCAACCTGTACGACACCATCTGGTCCTCCCCCGTCATCGCCGACATCGACCGCAACGGCACCAACGAGATCGTGGTGGGCAGCGACGTCGACGCCAGCAACGCCGTCCTGGGCGGCCCCAGCGGCGGCCTGGTCTGGGTCCTGAACCGCAGCGGCAGCACCTATGGCGGCTACCCCAAGCGCTTCGCCGGCCAGGTCATCTGGTCGTCGCCGGCGGTGGGCGACATCAACGCCGACGGCAACGTCGACATCGTGGTGGGCTCGGGCGTCTACTACCCCAACCCCAACGGCTGGAAGGTCATCGCCATCACCGGGCGCACCGGCCGGGCCGTGCCCGGCTGGCCGGCGGCCACCAACGGCCGGGTCATGGGCTCGCCCGCCCTCGGGGACCTCACCGGCGACGGGCGGCCCGAGGTGGTGGTCACCTCCGAGGGCGGCTACCTGTACGCCTTCAACGGCAACGGCAGCCGGCGCTGGGCGGCGTGCGACCGCACGAACGGCAGCGGCTGCAACCCCGGCGGGGCCGGGACCCACTCCAGCCCGGCCATCGCCGACGTGGACGGGGACGGCCAGGCCGAGGTGGTCTCGGCCCTGGAGTTCACCCTGCGGGTCTACTCCGGCTCCACCGGCACCGTGGAGGACGCCCTGTCCCTGGGCAGCGGGTCCACCCACGTGGTCCCGTCGACCACGCCCAGCATCGGGGAGATCGGGGGCCGGACCTTCATCGCCTACCAGGAGCACGTCCGCCGGGGCCACAGCCAGCCCTACGGCCGGGCCAACGACGTGCACCGGGTCCAGCTCCTGACCACCGACCAGGGGATGTGCGCGGCGCCGTGGGCCACGTTCAAGGCCAACGCCGGGCGCGGCGCCCGGTTCAGCACCGCCCCGCCCCGCTGGACGCCGTTCACCTGCCCGGCCGCCTTCGTGGACCAGCAGTACCGCGACTTCCTGGGCCGGGCCGCCGACGACCCCGGGCGCGCCTACTGGACGGCGCGCCTGCACCACGGCACCCGCAGCGGGTCGTGGGTCATCAACGCCTTCATCCGCACCCCCGAGTTCGAGGACGTGATCGCCCCCGTGGTCCGGGCCCACTTCGGCATCGGCGGCACCTACCCGACCTCCGCCGCCGCGGTGCGGGCCGACGCCAGCCGCCTCCGCCAGGGCACGCCGCTGGCCACCGTGGCCCAGGACCTGATCGACGCCCACCCCACGACGGCGAACCTGACCGACGAGCAGTTCGTCGACGCCGTCTACCGCAACGCCCTGGGCCGGGCGCCCACCGCCCAGGAGCTGGCCACCGAGACCGGGCGGCTCGCCTCCGGCACCACCCGGGGGGCCCTGGTGGCCCGGGTGGCCGAGGGCCCCACCGCCACCGGCCGCCTCCAGCCCTCGGTGGACGTCACCATGCTCTACCTGGGGATGCTCGACCGGCCGCCCGACGCCAGCGGCTTCGCCCACTGGGTGCCGGTCACCCGCCGGGACGGGCCCGACCGCCTCATCCGGGGCTTCCAGACCTCGGCCGAGTACCGGGACCGGGTCACCTGAGCGGGGTCACCTCGCGCAGGATCCCGGTGTCCACCTCGTAGACGAAGCCCCGCACGTTCTCCCGGTGCGGGACGAACGGGCTGGCCCGGATGCGGGCCATGCTCTGGCGGACGTCGGCCTCCAGGTCCACGAAGGCCTCCACCGCCCACGAGGGCCGGATCCCGGTCTCCTCCTCGATCTCCCGCTTGAAGTCGTCGTCGGTGAGGGTCAGCATCCCGCAGTCGGTGTGGTGGATGAGGATGATCTCCTCGGTGCCCAGGCGTCGCTGGGAGATGGCCAGGGACCGGATCATGTCGTCGGTGACCACGCCGCCGGCGTTGCGGATCATGTGGGCGTCGCCCTGGTCCAGGCCGAGGATGCCGAACAGGTCCAGCCGCGAGTCCATGCAGGCCAGGACGGTCAGCTTCCGGGCCGGCCGCAGCGGCCGGCCCGCGGAGGAGAAGCTCGCCGCGTACCGCGCGTTGTTGGCCAGGAGCTCGTCGGTCGCCGTCATGGGTGGTCCCCGTCCTCGCAGACGATGTCGGCCGGATCATGGCCCGCTGCCCCGGCCGCGGGCCAACTCGGCCGGCCGGACCTACGGCCCCTTGGGGCCGCGGCACTCGGCGATGAGCCAGGGGAAGGACGGGTGGAGCTCGACGTCGCGGAAGCCCCGCCGCAACGCCCGCACCAGCTTCTTGGGGGTGAAGGCCTGGACGTGCTCGGGGTCGTTGCCGAACCGGCGCACGTTCTTGCCCCGGCCCAGGTTGCCGAGCCGGAACCACGGCTCCCACGGCACCGAGACCACGCACCGGCCCCGGGTGATGCGGGCCAGCTCCAGCACCGCCGGCCGGTAGCGGGGCAGGTGCTCGAGCAGCTCGATGCAGGTCACCAGGTCGGCGCAGTCGTCGGGGAAGGGCAGCATGCCGGCGTCGCCGGAGACCGGGGCCAGCCAGTCGAGGCGCTGGCGGGCGGCCCGGGCCTTGTCCAGGCGATACTCCAGGCCGACCGCCGGGTGCCCGCCCGGGACCATGCGCTCCAGGGCCAGGCCCTCGCCCACGCCCACGTCGACGACCACGCCCGACACGTCGCCCAGCACGCTGTGCACCTCGTCCATCCAGCGCCCCAGCAGGCGCTGCACCACCGGGTTGGTCGTGCCGTACTTGGCCGCGTCCTGCCCGGCCGCCTCGGCCGGGGCGCCGGGGGCCAGGCCGATGGTGGTGCCGGTGGTGGCTCGGGGGCTCACGCCAGGTCCCCCTCGGCCGACGCCTCCAGGGTGCGCCGGCGCCGCAGGTTCACCATGAGCTCGCCCAGCAGGCCCAGCGACACCATCTGGACCGCCACCACCACCAGCAGCACGCCGGCCTGCAGGGCGGGCCGGGTCCCGATGGACCGCCCGGCGATGCGCTCGACGGCCATCCAGGCCAGCAGGCCCGAGCCCACCAGGCCGATGAGGAACCCGATGCCCCCGAACAGGTGGAAGGGGCGGGCCGTGTAGGTGGTCAGGAACTTGACCGTGACCAGGTCCAGGAAGCCCCGCCAGAACCGGGCCCGCCCGAACTTGGACCGCCCGTGGCGCCGCTCGTGGTGCTCGACGTCGAGCTCGTCCACCCGGAAGCCGTTCCACACGGCCAGCACCGGGATGTAGCGGTGGAGCTCGCCGTAGAGCTCGACCGACTCGGCCAGCTCCCGGCGCATGACCTTGAGCCCGCTGTTGAAGTCACGGCCCGGCACGCCGGTGACCCGGGCCGTGGCCCCGTTGTAGAGCTTGGACGTGGTGCGCTTGACGAAGCGGTCGTTGCGCACGGACCGGCGCCCGGTCACCAGGTCCAGGCCCTCGGCCTCCAGGTGGGCCAGGAGGCGGGGGATCTCCTCGGGGTCGTCCTGCCCGTCGGCGTCCATCAGCACCACGATCTCGCCCCGGACCTGTTCGACCCCGACGGCCAGGGCCGCCGACTTGCCCGAGTTGCGGCGCAGCCGGATGGACCGCACCGTCGGGCTGCGCAACCCGCCCATCACCCGGCGGGTGCCGTCGGTGCTCCCGTCGTCGACCACCACGACCTCGTGGTCGATGCCCGCCGACTCCAGCACCTTGGCGATCTCGGGGACGAGCTCGGCCAGGTTCTCGGCCTCGTTGTAGGCCGGCAGCAGCACCGACAGGTGGGGGGGCAACGGGTCTCCTCTCGCACCGGGTCCCGGAGCCGGGGCCCGATCGTCCGGTGCACCATCGGGCGCGGTCGAGCGTAGTGGAGGGCCCCCGACGGCCCGGGGAGCCCGGGCCCTCGCGGGCTCCGGCAGGCCCGGCGCTACCATCGCCGCCCATGCCGCCGGCCACCTGGTCCCCGCCCTGCCCCCCGCCCCCCGCCCGATGAGGGCGCTGGTCACCGGGGCCGGCGGCTTCGTCGGCCGGCACCTCGTCCGGCACCTCACCGAGGCGGGCGACGAGGTCGTCACCACCGACCCGGCCCACGGCGGGGCCGACATCACCGACCCGGCCGCCATCGCCGCCGAGGTGGCGGCCGCCGGTCCCGAGGTGGTGTACCACCTGGCCGGCTGGGCCGACGTGGGCGGCTCGTGGGCCCACCCGGTGGAGGCCTTCAGGGCCAACGCCGAGGGCACGTTGAACGTGCTCAGCGCCTGCCAGGCCGCCGGGGTGCAGCGGGTGGTGGCCGTCTCCAGCGCCGATGTCTACGGCAAGGTGCGCCCCGAGGAGCTGCCCCTCACCGAGGACAGCCCCCTGCGGCCGGCCTCGCCCTACGCGGCGTCCAAGGTGGCGGCCGACTACCTCGGCCTCCAGGCCTGGCTGGGCCACGGCCTGCCGGTCATGCGGGTGCGGGCGTTCAACCACCTGGGCCCCGGCCAGGCCGACAAGTTCCTGGCCTCGGCCCTGGCCAGCCGCATCGCGGGCGCCGAGCGGGACGGCCGCCAGGTGCTCTCCATCGGCGACCTGTCGCCCCGCCGGGACTTCACCGACGTCCGCGACGTGGTCCGGGCCTACCGGCTCCTGGCCGAGCGGGGCGAGCCCGGCGAGGCCTACAACGTGTGCTCGGGCACCGACCTGGCCGTCCAGCAGGTGGCCGACGTCCTGCTGGGCCTGTCCGAGGCCACCCTGCGCCTGGAGACCGACCCCGACCTGCTGCGCCCGGTCGAGATCCCCGTCCTCCGCGGCTCCCACGCCAAGCTGACCGCGGCCACCGGCTGGGAGCCCGAGATCGCCATCGAGGACACCCTGGCCGAGCTCCTGGCCGACTGGCGCACCCGCCTCACCGCCTGAGCCGGACGCCTCAGCCGATGGTGCAGTTGGCCTTGGCGTGGACGCAGAGGTCGATGTGCCCGTCGAGGGCGGCGGGGTCCCACCCGTTGAGGAAGTCGCCGTGGGCGCCCTGGACCGCCCCTGAGGCCAGGGTCACCTCCGCGCCGTCGGCCCCGGTGACCGGCCACGACACCGAGACCTGGAGCTCGGTCATCAGCACCGGATGGGTCGAGGGGCAGGCGCCGTCGACGCTGCGGGCCACGTGGCCGCGGTGATCGACGCTGTCCAGGTGGCGGCCGTCCCAGCAGTCCGGGAACCGCAGCTGGAGGGTCAGCGGGGACCGGTCGTTGCAGTCGGTGGGCGGCTCGGCCCGCAGCCGGCGGGGCCGCAGCCCGCACCCCCAGCCCGGGTCGACCACCCCCTCCGGGCCGGCCGTGCCGGCGTGCCCGTCACCATGGGCGCCCGATCCTGAGCCGGTGGCGGACGGGTCGCCGGAGATCATGGCCAGGCCCGGGGGCGGGGCGGTCACGTCCCGCACGTCCACGCCGGGCCGGGCCCGGTAGTAGGCCCGCAGCAGCACCGGTTCCACCGGCACGCCCCGCACCAACAGGGTGGGCACCCAGTAGGCCGCGGTGTCGTCGGCGTCCTCGCAGGTGGTGGCCGTGCCCCGCAGGGACGGCCCGGTGGAGGCGGCGTCGGTGGCCGTGCTGCCGAAGAACTCGTGGCTGTGGCTGGCCCCCGGCACCCCCGGGTGGACGATGGGGTCGTCGCCGGCCCGGTGGCTGAACCGGCAGTCCACCGAGAACAGGGCGTCGTCGTCGGTCCGGGCGACCCAGTCCTCGCCCGCCGGCTCCGATGGCCCCGGCGCACCACTGGGAGGGGTGTGGCCGGCGTGCCCGGCCCGCTCGGTGGGCCCGACGGGGACGGCCCGGGACCCCTCGGGCCCGGGAGAGCCGAACGGCGAGGTGGCGATCACCACGGCCACCCCCGCCAGCACGCCCCTCCGGAGCCCCCTTCTCCGAGGCACCCCCCTCCGGAGCGCCCCACCTCGGCCGCCACCGCGCCGGCGCCCGTCGTCGCCCGCCGCTCCGGCACCCCCCGTGTCGCTGCGGCCCTGGCCGGCCCCGTCCCCGCCGGGGCGGGCCGGGCCGCGCCGGAACCCCGCCGCGCCCCCGGCCTCCTCGCCGGCCGTCACCGGTCCGGGGTCACGGCGCGGCGGGCACCTCGATGGCGGCGACGTCGAGCACCAGGGGCACGTCCACCGCGGGGCGGGCCGGGGCCGTGGCCGGGTTCGGCATCTCGGGCTGGTCGGCGTCGGGGGGATCGGGGATGTCGGCCCGGTCGTAGGGCACCGACTCGGGCTTGCCGTCGTTGGTGGCCAGGCGGCCCAGGTCGAACGCCCCCTCGGTCAGGTCCGCGCTGTCCGGGGCCGGGCAGGGCAGCTCGTCCTCCAGGCCCTCGGGGGCGCTGGTCCCGAACTCGTTGCCGGCGAAGCAGTTGCCACCCGTCTCCTGGCCGGCGGAGTCGAACCACAGGCCCAGGTCGCCCAGGCCCGAGCCGGTGACGACGTTGTCGCGCACGACGTTGCCGGTGGCCTCCCAGACGTACTCGGCGCTCTCCGGGTACGTGATGACCACGATGCCCCCCAGGTCGTGCTCGACCACCCGGTTGCGCTCGATGGTGTTGTTGATGCCCCCGGCGATGAGGATCCCGTTGCCCATGGCGGTGATGGCGATGTCGATGGCCGGGGTCTCGCCGTTGTTGTTGTCGTGGACCAGGTTGCCGACGATGGTGTTGTCGTCCTGGGGGTACTCGGGCTCGTACGACCCGCTGTTGGGCACGATGCCGGCCCGGTTGTAGCGCCACGTCGAGTTGGCGATGACCAGGTTCCCCCCGGCGTTGGTGCCGGAGTACCCCAACCCGTTCCACTCCGATATGACGTCGGTGATGAGCGCGTCGCACGGTTGGCAGCCGCCGATGTAGAAGCCGGCGTCGGGGCTGCCCGAGGCGTAGGAGTGGTCGATCTGGCCCTTGGTCGACTCGAAGGCGTAGACGCCGTAGTCGCCGTTCCGGTAGGCGGTCAGGTACGAGCCCCGGTAGCCCGTCACCCCCGTCCAGAAGAAGCCGTTCTTGGTGTAGTTCTGGGCCGTCATGTTCTCGATCACCACCCCGTTGGCCCGCACCACCTGGATGCCGTTGGCTCGGGTGAACTCGCCGTCGAGGACCACCCCCTGGCGGTCCAGGCCGCGGATGGTGATGCCGTCCTTGCCCCGGGGCACCTGCACGGCCTCCTCGTAGGTGCCGGGGGCCACCAGGATCAGGTCGCCCTCGCCGGCGGCGTCCACCGCGCCCTGGATGGTCCCGTGGTCCTCGGGGACCTCGATGGTGGTGCCGCTGGCCACGATGTCGAGCACGTCGGGCGGCGGCGGGGGCGGCGGCGGCGCCTCCACGTCGCCCACCAGCACGGTGCCGACCATCCCGTCGGAGGCGTTGCCGTGGAGCGAGCAGTAGTACTGGAAGGCCCCGGGCTCGTCGAAGGTGGCCTCGTAGGTGTCGCCGGGCCGGAACTCGGTCTCCCCCACGCCGAAGCGGGCCGCGTCCACGGGGATGATGTTGTGGTCGTTGCGGCCGATGTTCTCCCAGGTGACCGTGCCGCCGGGGTCGACGCGGACCACGTGGGGGTCCTCCTCGCCGAACACGTTGTCCAGGGCCTCGACGGTGACGCCCTCACCCCCGCCCTCGACGGCCTGGTCCCCGTCGCCGCCCCCGCACGCGGCCAGCAGGGCCACCACCAGGACCGCCACCGGGAAGAGGGCCCGCCTCCGGGCCCCGGTCTTGCCTGACATGCGCGTCCCCTGACCTGGTCACACCACCGATGTGGGGCGCCATGATGCCACCCGGCGGGCCCCGGTGTCGGCCGTGGCCACCTCCGTCGGCCCGGCAGCCCCCGCCCCGCGGCCCGGGGTTCCGTCCCCGGCCGGGGACGGGCGCGTCGGCTCGGCCCGGTCCTAGCCTGGGGCCATGTTCCTGCGCCGCAAGATGGACATGGTCGAGCCCGAGCGAGCCCTCCCCGGGCGGTCCGAGGCCCTGCCCGTGG
This sequence comes from Acidimicrobiales bacterium, assembly GCA_035630295.1. NCBI lineage: Bacteria > Bacillati > Actinomycetota > Acidimicrobiia > Acidimicrobiales > Acidimicrobiales bacterium. The sequence goes on from DASQKY010000051.1 coordinate 64,300, forward strand.
CCGCCGCCCACACCGTGCTGGGCACGCCCATGACCCCGCCGTTCCCCGAGGGGACGCGGACCCTGCTCGTCGCCCTGGGGTGCTTCTGGGGAGCGGAGCGGTTGTTCTGGACGGTGCCCGGGGTGGTCACCACCGCGGTGGGCTACGTCGGGGGCTTCACCCCCAACCCCACCTACGAGGAGGTGTGCTCGGGCCGGACCGGCCACGCCGAGGCCGTGCTGGTGGCCTACGACCCGGAGCAGATCAGCCTGGAGGCACTGCTCAAGGTGTTCTGGGAGGGCCACGACCCCACCCAGGGCATGGCCCAGGGCAACGACACCGGCACCCAGTACCGCTCCGGCGTCTACGGCCTGTCCCCCGACGAGCGGGCGGTGGCCGAGGCCAGCCGGGACGCCTTCCAGGAGCAGCTGCACGCCGCCGGCCACGGCGACATCACCACCGAGATCACCGACGGCGGCCCGTTCTTCTACGCCGAGGACGAGCACCAGCAGTACCTGGACAAGAACCCCCACGGCTACTGCGGCCTCGGCGGCCTGGCCGGGGTGAGCTGCCCCATCGGCCTGACCACCGACTGATCGGCGTGGACCTGCTCCGATGAGGAGCGAGCGGTACCCGGAGGTCGGTCAGCCGGAGCGGTCGGGGCCGGCGGTGGGATCGGTCTGGACGACCCAGAAGGCGGTGCCCTCGGGGTCGGCCAGCGCGGCCATGCGTCCGTAGGGGGTGTCGAACGGTTCGGCCGCCACCGTGCCGCCGGCCCCGGCCGCGGCCCGGGTGGCGGCGTCGGCGTCGGCCACGCCGAAGTACACCAGCCAGTGCGAGGGGGCGCCCTCAGCCCCGAACATGCCGCCCATGCCCCCCAACGGCACCTCGTCACCGGGCACGGTGAAGGTGACGTAGTCGGGCGCGGCGTCCTCCATGGGGTCGAGCCGGTACCCGAACACCGCGGCGTAGAAGGCCTGGGCCGCGGCCGGGTCGGTGGCGCGCAGGTCCTCCCAGGTCAGGCCGCCGGGACGGTTGACCACCCCGGCCCCGATGTGCTGCTTGCCCTGCCAGACGCCGAACATCGCCCCGGCGGGGTCGATGGCGACGCACATGCGTCCCAGCGGTCCCACGTCCCTGGGCTCGGCCACGACGGTGCCACCGTGCTCGGTGACGGCCCGAGCGGTGGCGTCGGCGTCGTCGCTGGCCAGGTACAGGGTCCAGGCCGTGCGGGACCCGGGCTGGAGGGGGCCCAGCCCGGCCGCGGGCACGCCGTCGACCTGGGCCAGGACGTACCCTCCGAACTCGTCGTCGGTGTCGGTGAAGTCCCAGCCCAGCACCGAGCCGTAGAAGGCCCGGGCGGTGGGGACGTCGGACACCATCAGGTCGGCCCAGCAGGGGACACCGGCGGGCCACGGGGAGGTGCGGGTGCTCATGGCCCCGGTCTACCCGACCCGTCCGCCCCGTGCTCCCGTCCCCGGGGACCACGGCGTGGAACCCCCGACAGCCGGCCGGTCAGGTCGGACCGTCGGGCCAGATGGCGTCGTCGGGGGGACCGGCCACCGCCACCAGCGGGTCGAGGACCGACCAGTCGACGAACCGGCCCGTCCCCGGCCCGGACCCCTCAGCGGTCTCGGCGCCGCGCCAGGTCTCGACGGCCACGGACAGGCCCTCACCGTCGGCCGCGGCCAGCACCGTGGCCACGGTCGCCCTATCGTCCCGGACCCCAGGGGCGCCCCCTCCGGCCCGGGCAGCCGTCGCCTGGTCGACCTCGGCCACCACCAGGGTGGTGGGGCGGCCAGCCCGGGCGGCCAGCAGGGCGACCGCCGCCGCGGTGCCCGGCGGGTCGCCGATGGGCACCATGACCGAGCCCGGCTCGGTGGTGGGAAAGGTGCGTCCGATCCAGAAGCCGGCGGGTCCCGGCGGAGCCACCACCAATCCCCCCGGGGGCAGCCCGGCGGCCAGGGCCGCGGCCGCCGCCGGCGGGGGCACCGCACCGCTCTCTGCCGGTTCCGCCTCGTACAGGGGCCCCACCACCGCGGCCAGGCGGTCGTACAGCGGCGGACGGGGGCCGGGCTGCTCGGCCGGGGGCCAGCCGCCGGCGGCCAGGGCCAGGTGGGCGGGGTGGACGTCGACCACCGACGCCGGGTCGGCCTCGGCCCGGGCCCGCAGCGCAGTGGTGAGGCCCACGCTCTCCCGGGGGTCGAGGCCCGTGGTCACCACCAGGTCGGCGGTGGCCACCTCCGCCAGCTGGGCGTCGCCGGCCTGGAGCCCGACGGTGCCCCCGTGGCGCGGGTCGTCCCACCGGAGCAGGCCCTTGGCCCCCACCGTGCTCACCACCGTGGCCCCGGTGATGCCGACCAGGGCCACCAGCCCGGAGCGGGCCCGGGCGGCCAGCACCCCCGGCCCGGCCACCACCACCACCCGCGCTCCCCGCCGGGCCGGCAGCGAGGTGAGGGCGCCCGGTGCGGGGGCCACGGCCGGCGCCAGCCGGCGGCGGGCCGCGGCCACGGCCAGGTCGGAGGGCCCGTCGATCACGCGCCGGACCCTAGGACTGCCGACCGGGGTGGTCAGTAGCGGAGGCCGGGGGCGCGGGTGCCGAAGACGTCGGTGGCCAGCTGGGCCCCCAGCGTGGTGGCGTCCCAGCGCCGGCCCCCGTTGGCGAGCGTGGGGCCGTCGCGCCACGGCTGCATCCAGATGATGTCCTCGGCCACGGCGCGGATGACCTGGCCGGTGACGTGCGCGCTCTCGTCGCTGGCCAGCCAGGCCACCAGCGGCGACGACACCGCCGGGTCCATGCGGTTCCACTCGTCCTCGGGCACCTCGTCGGGCTCGATGACCGGGGGGGCGCCGGGCATGGTGGCGGTGATGCGGGTGGCCGCGGCCGGGCCCACGGCGTTGACGGTGACCCCCAGCTTGGCCAGCTCCAGGCTCAGGGTCTGGGTGAAGCCGGCCACCCCGGCCTTGGCCGTGGCGTAGTTGGTCTGGCCGAAGTTGCCGGTGAGGCCGGCGCCGGAGGTGGTGGTGATGACCCGGCCGCCGACCGGCCGGCCGGTCTCCTTGTGGACCTGCCGCCAGTGCTTGGCCGCGTGGTGGCACGGCGACCACGTGCCCTTGAGGTGCACGCCGATCACGGCGTCGAAGTCGGCCTCGCTCATGTTCCAGATGGCGGCGTCGCGCACGATGCCGGCGTTGGTGACCAGCACGTCGAGCCGGCCCCAGACCTCGACGGCGCGGGCCACCATGGCGCCGGCCGCGGTGTGGTCGGCCACGTCGCCGTAGTCGGCCACGGCCTGGCCGCCGCGCTGCTCGACCAGGGCCACCGTGAGGTCGGCGTCGCGGCCCTGGCCCTCCCCGGTCACCGAGCCGCCCAGGTCGTTGACCACCACCTTGGCCCCGTGGCGGGCCAGCTCCAGGGCGTGCCCCCGGCCGATGCCGTGGCCCGCTCCGGTGACGATGGCGACCTTGCCGTCGAGCATGCCCATGGGTGACCTCCTGCGGCCGGAGCGGCATTTCTGATGGACCGTCAGATCCTAGGTGCCCGGCCGGCGCCCCCTCGCCCCCCGGCTCCCTCACCGGTCCCACCCGGTCGTCCGCAGGGGTTCGTGCGCCTCCGTCCCGGCCCGGAGGCTGCGGCTAGCGTCACCCCTTCGTGCTCGCCGCCACGCTGCTCGCCCTCGGCTCGGCGTTCGTGCACGCCTCCTGGAACCTGCTCATCAAGACCAGCGAGGACCGGGCCCTGGCCGCCTGGGGGCAGTTCCTGGCCGCCGCCACCCTGTCCCTGCTCGGCCTGGCCGTGGTGGGCCTCCCGGGCTGGGACGCCCTCCCCTACCTGCTGGGCACGGCCGTGGTCCACGTCGCCTACATCGAGGGCCTGGTGGCCGCCTACACCCACGGCGACTTCTCGCTGTCGTACCCGGTGGCCCGGGGCGGGGGGGCGGTGCTGGCCGCGGTGGGCAGCGTGGTCGTGCTGGGCGACCACCTTCCCCCGTGGGCCTGGGTGGCCATCGCCGTGGCCGGGGCCGGGCTCATCTCCCTGCGCTCGGGGCGGGCGGTGCCGGCCGCCGACGACGTGGTCCTGGGCCCGCTGGGCCACCCCGACGACCCCACCCCGGGCCCCGCCCCTGGCGGCGACGTCACCCCGGTCACCGACGAGCGGCGGGCCCTGGCCTTCGCCGCTCTCACCGCGGCCTGCATCGCCACCTACACGGTGATCGATTCGGCCGGGGCCCGGGCCGTCGACAGCGGGGTGTCCTACGGCCTGGCCTCGGTGGCCGCCGGGGGGCTGGCCATCAGCGCCGGCAACCTGGCCCGGCCCAGTCGGCGGGCCCGGGCCGGGGCCCTGCGCACCGGCTGGCCCCGCCACCTGGCCGGGGGACTGGGCACCACCCTGGCCTACACCATGGTCCTGGTGGCCGTCCGCCACGCCCCGGTGGGCTACGTGACCATGCTGCGGGAGTCGTCGGTGGTGATCGGCGCCCTGGTCGGCTGGCTCGTCCTCCGGGAGGGGCTGGGGGGCCGGCGCCTGGCCAGCTCGGGCGTGATCCTGGCCGGGCTGCTCCTCCTGGTGGCCGCCGGCCGCTGACCCTGCTCTGACGCCGAGCGGCCGGACCGCCGCCGACCTCAGGACCCGCCGTACTGCCGGCGGAGCTCGTGCTTGGGGATCTTGCCGCTGGCGTTGCGGGGCAGCGCCTCGACGACCTCCAGGCGCTCGGGCAGGGCCTGGGTGCGGAGGCCCTTGCCCCGCAGGTGCTCGACCATCTGGTCGAAGGTGAGGGGCTCGGCCCCGTCGGGGGCGGCCACCACCGCGCACACCAGCTCGCCCCGCTCGGCGTCGGGCAGGCCGATGACGGCCACGTCGGCCACCCGAGGGTGCTCGTAGAGCAGGTTCTCGACCTCGGCGGCGGAGACGTTCTCGCCCTTGCGGATGATGACGTCCTTGACCCGGCCGGTGATGCGGACGTACCCCTGCTCGTCGATGACCCCGAGGTCCCCGGTGCGGAACCACCCGTCCTCGTCGAAGGCCTCCGTGTCCAGGGACGGGTCCAGGTAGCCCCGCATCATCTGGGGGGCCTTGGCCCGCAGCTCGCCCTCCTGGCCCGGGCCCACCTCCTGGCCGTCCAGGCTCACGGCCCGCAGCAGCACGCCGGGCATGGGCCGCCCCTCGGTGGTGGCCAGCTTGTCGTCGGGGTCGAGGGCCGAGCCCATGGTCAGGATGGGGGCCTCGGTCAGCCCCCAGCCCGACACGATGCCCAGGCCGCCCAGCTCGTGGCGCACCTCGGTGTGGAGGGCGGGGGGCTTGGGGGCCCCGCCGCCGGGGCACAGGCGCAGGCTGGGGAACAGGGGCTCGGGGCCGGCGGCCCGCTGGGCAGCCAGGTAGGCCATGTGGAAGTAGGTGGCCGAGCCAGCCAGGGTGACGTCGGCCTCGGCGGCCAGGGACGGGGTGGCCTGGGGGTCGAAGGCCTCGGTGATGACGTTCATGAGGCCGTACATCAGGCTGGAGCACAGCCAGATGGGCCCGGCGATGTGGGTGACCGGGAAGGCCATGAGGTTGCGGTCGCCCTCCCGGCACTGCATCCGGTCGCACATGCCCCGGGCGGTGAGGATGAGGTCGCCGTCGCTGTGGCGGGCCCCCTTGGGATCGGCGGTGGTGCCCGAGGTGTAGAAGAGCCAGGTGACCGGCTCGTCGGCCCGGGTGGCCGGGGGCTCGGGGCGCGGGGGCAGCACGGCCGGGTCCCCGTCGGGCAGGGCCCGCTCGGCCACCAGCACCCGGGCCGGGCTGGGGTTGCCCTCGACGATGCGCGCGGCCATGGCCTCGTAGTCGAAGCCCCGCCAGGTGCCGGGCACGATGAGCAGCCTGGCCCCGGCCTGGCCGGTGACGAAGCCGACCTCGCGGTCGCGGTAGATGGGGATGATGGGGTTCTGCACCGCCCCCAGGCGGGCCAGGGCGGCGATGAGGACCAGGGAGCCGTGCCAGGTGGGCAGCACCCAGCTGACCACGTCACCGGCGCCGATGCCCTCGCCGTGGAGGCCGGCCGCCACCTTCTCGGCCGAGGCCCGGTAGTCACCGAAGGTGACCCGCTGGCCCGACTCGTCCACCGTCATCACCGCCTCGGGCGATGCCTCGGCCCGGGCCTCGACCAGCTCCCACAGGTTCCGTCCCTCGAGCATCGATCCTCCGATGTGGCCGGTCCCGCCGAGCGGCGACCTGACGACCCGTCAGGTTAGACGGCTGGCTGCCACCGGCGGCGGCCGCCGGCGATCGATGCTCAGTGCGGCACCGGCACGGCGACCAGGTCCAGCCCGGCTATGCCATCCAGGTCATCGGGGTTGGTGGTGAAGAGCGGCAGGTCGTACGACAGCGCCGTTGCCGCGATCATGGCGTCGAAGCGGCGCGCCGCCGCCTTGCGGCCCATGTGACGCAAGGACCCAGCCACCGAGGCGTAGGCCCGGGCGGCATCGGAGTCGAAGGGCAGGGCCTCGAAGTCGGCCTCAGCCAGTTGGACGTGGTGCTGGCGGACAGCCCGCTCCTCCTCGGTGGCGGCGAGGAGAGGGCCAACCGACAGCTCGGCCAACGTCACCGTGGAGATGGCGGGCAGGGTAGGCAGGACATCGGGATCCAGGTGGCGCAGGAGGATGACGATGTTGGTGTCCACGATGCCGCGCCGGGGCTGAGGAGGAGGCATCAGGTCACCACATCGACTGGTCGGTGAACTCGTCGATGTCCCGCCGGAACTGCGCCAGGTCGATGTCGGGGAGGTGGCGGCGCCGGGCCACCAGCTCCTCGGCGGTGAGGGGTGGGCGGCGGACGGGGCGGAGCTCGGCCACCGGGACGCCGTCGCGGGTGATGGTGATCTCCTCACCGCGGGCGGCGCGGTCCACGATCTCGCCGCCCTTGTTGCGCAGGTCCCGGATGGACACGTCGGTCACGAGCCGCACCGTATCACCGGTGAGACGCTCCTGAACAGGGGTTAGAGGACGGCGACGGGTGAGACCGGGGCGCTGGTGGCGCCGACGATGGGCTCGGGGGTGGCGACCAGGAGGACGTCCCAACGGGCCTCCTCGGCGCAGCGGGCGGAGAGGGCCTCCAGGTCCCAGTTCTGGCCCTGGAGGAGGCCGATGTCGCGCAGGTGGAGCATGTGCACGCACAGGGTGTCGCTCCAGTCCTCCGACGGTGGGGGGAAGGCCTCGTAGGCGTAGGTGTCGGTGAACAGGCCGGCCAGGTCGTGGCGCCGCACCCACTCCACCGAGCCCAGCGACGGCCCCGGGAACCGGTAGCGGTCGCCCAGGGTGTACAGCTCCCGGCGGCCGGCGTGGAGGTGGCGCACGGACCCGGTGCGGAGCAGGACCACGTCGCCGGGTTCGGGGCGGAGGCCGGCGGCGGCGTAGGCCTCGTCCAGGTCGTCGCCGGTCACGGCGTAGCCGGGGTCGATCTCGTCCAGGGCCTCGACCCCCCGCAGCCGGCCCAGGTCCACCACCACCCCCCGGGTCATGATGGGGGTCAGGGTCTCGGCCCCGCACACCGAGGCCCCCGTCTCGGGCGACACCGACGAGGCCGGAAAGCCGTTCCAGATCAGCCCGTCATAGGACACGTGGGCCAGGGTGTCGACGTGGGTGCCGGCGCAGGTGGCCATGTGCACGGCGTCGTCGCTGGCCGCCCACACTCCGGGGGCGTGGGGGTCCCGCTGGTTGACGACGAGGGGCTCCAGCACCGGGTTGGACCGGTGGGCGGGCTGGCCCACCTGGGGCCCGTCGGGCCCGAGGGGCAGGGCCAGGCTGATCCGCTCCCCGGTCCGCACGCACGCGGTCCCCCGGCGGGCGGCGGCCTCGTCCAGCAGGTTGGCGCACCCCCGCTGGTCGTCGTCGCCCCACCGCCCCCAGTTGGACACCCGGGCCCGTACCTCCTCGACGTGGGGTGGCAAGGTCGGGGACCGCACGCTCTGACCGGCCGCGCCCCGGGGAACGGTCACGGGGCCTCCCGGCCGGCGATGCCCGACTGCACGACGATGGCGGGCCCGGCGCGTTGACGCCCGACCGGCCGGCGCTCTCGACGTGGGGCGCCAGCCGGCCCGCCACGGGCCCGACACCTGACGAGGCGCACGTACCCGGTCACGTCACGTCCAGGACGGCCCGGTTGACCGTGCCGTCCTGCAGGGCGGCCAGGGCGTCGTGCACGCCGTCGAGCGGGAACGTGGCCGACACCAGCTCGTCCAGCAGCAGCCGGCCCGCCTTGTACAGGTCCACGAACAGCGGGACGTCGTGGTGGGGCCGGGCCGTGCCGTAGCGGCAGCCCAGGATGGACTTGTCGTTGTAGAGCGACTGGACCACGAAGCTGGCCTCGGTGCCCAGCTTGGGCACGCCCAGCAGCACGCATTGGCCTCCCCAGTCGAGGGTGTCGACCGCGGTGCGGATCAGCGCCGGGTGGCCCACGCACTCGAAGGCGTGGTCGACCCCGTCGGGGCAGATCTCCCTGACCGCGGCGACGGTGTCGACCTCGGGCCCGGCGGTGACGAAGTGGGTGGCCCCGAAGGCCCGGGCTGCGGCCTCCTTGGCCGGGTTGGCGTCCACCGCGATGATCGGGAGGGCATCGCTGAGGCGCAGGCCCTGGAGGACGTTGAGGCCGATGCCGCCCACGCCGATGACCACCGCGGACTGCCCGTGGGTGGGCCGGGCCCGGTTGAGCACGGCCCCGACCCCGGTGACCACCGCGCAGCCGATGAGGCAGGCCGAGCGCAACGGCACGTCGGGGTCGATGACCACGGCCTGGTTCTCCTTGACCACGGTGGCCTCGGCGAACACCCCGGCGTTGGCGAACTGGAAGGCCTTGGTGCCGCCCACCGTGAACGGGGCCCGGAGCTTGCCGTAGCCCTCCCGGCAGTGCGACGGCAGGCCCCGGGCGCAGGCCGGGCAGTGGCCGCAGAAGCCCATGGTGGTCAGCACCACGTGGTCGCCGACGCCCACCGAGGTGACGGCGTCGCCCACCGCCTCCACCACCCCGGCCCCCTCGTGGCCCAGCACCACCGGCGTCGGGAAGGGGATGGTGCCGTCGACCACCGACACGTCGCTGTGGCACAGCCCGGCGGCGTGCACCCGCACCCGCACCTCGTCGGCCCGCACGTCGCGCACCTCCACGTCGTGGCGGACCTCCAGCTCACCGGTCCACACGATGCCCTTCACCGGTCCTCCTCGGGGTTCATCCGGCCCACATGATCGACTGCATCTCGCTGTAGGCGTGGAGGCCCCACTGGCCGCCGTCGCGGCCCACGCCGGAGCGCTTGAAGCCCCCGAAGGCGGCCTCGTGGTTGCGCTGCAGGGTGTTGATGCCCACGTTGCCGCACTCCAGGCGCTTGGCCACGGCCATGGCCCGCCCGGTGTCACGAGAGAAGACGTAGGAGTACAGGCCGTAGTCGCTGTCGTTGGCCAGGGCCACGGCCTCGTCGGGGTCGTCGAAGGGCATGGCCACCACCACCGGGCCGAAGATCTCCTCCCGGGCCGCCCGCATGTCGTTGGTGGCGTCGGCCAGGAGGGTGGGGGCCACGTAGAAGCCGGTCTCCAGATCGGGCCGGGTCCCCCCGGCCACCGCGGTGGCCCCCTCGTCCAGGGCCGAGCGCACGTGGCCCTCGACCCGATCGCGGTGGGCCCCGGAGATGACCGGTCCCAGCACGGTGTCGCGCTCGGTGGGGTCGCCCACCTTGAGCTGGCCGGCCCGGGCCGCCATGGCCGCCACCACCTCGTCGTAGCGGCTGCGCTGGACCAGCAGCCGGGTGGGCGAGGTGCAGATCTGGCCCGAGTGGAACGTCCACGTGCTCGAGACGTTGGCCACCACGGCGTCCACCTCCGCGTCCTCGAAGACGATGGCCGCCCCCTTGCCCCCCAGCTCCAGCAGCAGCCGCTTCATCCGGCCGCCGGCCACCTCGGCGATGCGGCACCCCACCGCGGTCGAGCCGGTGAAGGAGACCATGTCCACGTCCGGCGAGGTGGTGAGGGCCTCGGCCGCCTCGACGGTGTCGGCGGCCACCAGGTTGACCACCCCGGGCGGGAACCCGGCCTCCTCGAAGGCCCGGGCCAGGAGGATGGTGCCCAGCGGGTCCTGCACCGGGGGCTTGACCACCACGGTGTTGCCCATGGCCAGGGCGGGGGCGATCTTGCCGGCCATGTTGGTGAGGGGGAAGTTGTAGGCGGCCAGGCAGGCCACCACGCCGACCGGGGCCCGGTGCTCGACGGCGCCCACGATGCCGCCGGGGGCCAGGGGCGTGGTGGGCATGACCGCCGGCGGCAGGGGCACCTCGGTGGTGACGGCCTTGGCGTAGTAGCGGAACCGGGCCCCGGCCTGGCCCACCTGCAGGGCCTTGGTGACCCGGGTGGTGGCCCCCGTCTCGGCCTGGGTGACCGGGACCAGCTCGTCGCGCCGGGTGTCGATGATGTCGGCCACCCGGGCCAGCAGGGCGGCCCGCTCCTCGGTGGGGGTGGCGGCCCAGCCCTTCTGGGCGGCCCGGGCCGCGGCGCAGGCGTCGGCCGCCTGGGCCACCGAGGCGTTGGGGGCGACGCCCACGACCTGCTCGGTGGCCGGGTTGGTGACCGGGTAGCCGCCCTCGCCCTCGACCCACTCGCCCCCGATGAGGAGCCGGTGGTCGTGGTCCGGGGCGAGGGTCACGGCCGGACTGTAACCCGTTCTATTTCTACGGCGCGAGGTCGAGGCCGAGCATCTCGATGGCGTTGCCCCGGACCAGCTTGCGGACCACGTCGGTGGGCAGGTTGCCCATCAGCTTCTCGCCCACCTCACGGCTCTTGGGCCACGTGGAGTCGGAGTGGGGGTAGTCGGTCTCGAAGCAGATGTTGTCGACGCCGCACTTCTCGATGTTCTCCAAGCCGTACACGTCGTCGAAGAAGCAGCCGTAGACCTGGCGGTAGTAGTAGGTGCTGGGCGGCTCGGGCACGATGTCGGCCACGCCACCCCAGGCCCGGTTCTCCTCCCACACGTTGTCGGCCCGCTCCAGGATGTAGGGGATCCACCCGATCTGGCCCTCGCTGTAGGCCAGCTTCAGGGTGGGCAACCGCTCCAGCCAACCCGAGAACAGCCAGTCGGTCAGGGAGCTCATGGCGTTGCCGAAGGTGAGGGTGGAGCCCACCGCGGCGGGGGCGTCGGCCGAGGTCGAGGGCATCTTGGACGACGAGCCGATGTGCATGTTGATGACGGTGCCGGTCTCGGCGCAGGCCCGGAAGAACGGCTCCCAGTGGTCGGTGTGGATGCTGGGCAGGCCCAAGTAGGGCGGGATCTCGCTGAAGCACACGGCCCGCACACCCCGGGCGGCGTTGCGGCGCACCTCGGCCGCGGCCAGCTCGACGTCCCACAGGTGGGTGATGGTCAGGGGGACGAGGCGCCCGCCCGAGTCGCCGCACCACTCCTCCACCATCCAGTCGTTGTAGGCCTTGACGCACAGGTCGGCCAGCACCTTGTCGTCGGCCTCCATGAACGTCTGGCCGCAGAACCGGGGGAACGACGGGAAGCACATCTGGGCCTCGGTCCAGTTCGTGTCCATGTCCTCCAGGCGGGCCCTGGGGTCCCAGCAGCCCCGGCGCATCTCCTCATACGTGATGCCGGTGACCTTCACCTCGTCGCGGTCGAAGCCCACCGCGGCCGACAGCCGGGTCTGGGGGATCCTCTTGTCCTCGTAGAGCCACCAGTCGCACAGCTCGCCGTCGTCGGAGGGCTGGTAGCTGAACACCCCGCCCACGAACTGCATGGTCCCCCGCTCCTGGACGGTGCGGGGGCCGACGTCGTGGTACTGCCGGGGCAGGCGGTCGAGCCACACCGTCCGGTGCTCGATGACGTGGTCGTCGACCGAGACGATCTTGGGGAAGTCCTCGGCGGGGGCCATGCGCGGCATGGTACCCCTGGATCTGACGGTCCGTCAGGTGTCGCCGACGGGCGGCGGGGGGGCCTCAACCGTCCTGGAGGTCGATCACCAGGCGGGACGGGGAGCCCAGCGTGCTCACCGTGAACGGCACCCGTTCCTCCGCCCCCAGCACCCAGGTCAGGAGGGCCTCGAAGTCGCCGGTGCGGACCGCCTCGGTCACCGCGCCGCCGGTGGGGCCGGCCAGGCGGGTGGGGCCGTCGTAGGTGGGGACGCCGGCGTCCAGGTCGAAGCCCGTGGCCGGCTGGACCAGCACCTGCAGGAAGGCCTCCCCCTCGAGGTCCACCGGGTCCCCGGAGCCGTCCTCGGTGATCGGGCCGTCGACCCACCGCACCTCGTAGCCGGGCCGGACCTCGCCGTCGAACTCCAGCACGAACCGGGTGGCCACCGGCTGCTGGCCCACCCGGGCCGCCACCAGCTGGGCCGTGCCGGTGCCGTCGGGCTCGGCCGACTTGGCCTCCTCGTCGCCGTCGAAGGCCGGAACGGTGGTGGCGGTGCCCGGGGCCTCGTCGGTCGTGGCGGTGCCGGGGTCGTCGGTGGACGGCGAGGTGGACCCGGTGTCGGTGTCGGTGTCGGCGGGCGCCGTGGTGGTGACCGAGGTAGTGATGGTGCCGCCGTCCCCCTCGTCGCCGTCGTCGTCGCCGCAGCCCACGACGGCCAGGGCGAGGACGAGGGCCAGGACGGCGGGCAGCAGGGGGCGGCGGAGGACCATGGGCCGGAGCCTAGGGACCTGGCCACGCCGAGAGGTCGACCCGACGCGCCGCGTCGTCGGAGGGGCTACCAGAGCTGGTCGGCGTAGGTGTCGGTGCCGGGGACGGTGGGCTTGAAGGGAGCGAGGAGGGCGACGGTGCCCAGGCCGGCCCCGGCCAGCGCGGCCGGCACCCCGGCCCAGGCCGGGGCCCAGGTGGCGGCCACGTCGGTGTCGACGAAGGCCAGGAGCAGCGTGCGGTCCCCGGGGCCCTGGCCGGGGACGTCGGACGGCGCGTCGGCGGGCATGGGCACCGGCTCGAACACGGCCGTGACCTCGGCGCCGGGCGAGGCCTCGCCCCACCAGGCGGCCACCGCGGCCGAGCCCACCCCCGGGGCCCGGTCGACCAGCAGCAGCACCAACGACGGTGACCGGTGGTCGAGGGCCAGCTCCACCGGCACCCCATCGTGGCGGCCCGGCACCTCGGAGTGGAACCGGTACATCACGGTGTGGACGTGGTCGCGGTGCGGGAACATGCGCTCGGCGTCGACGAGCCACCGCACCTGGCGGGTGCCCCACTCCATCCACTCGCCGAACTTGCCGGCCACGATCCAGTAGAGCGACAGGTACGAGCCGGCCGCCGGGTCGGGGGCCACGGTGGAGCCCGGGGCCCGCAGGTCCTTGAGGTCGCGGGTGGCCACGTACCGGGCCCCCGACAGGGTCCAGGCCCCCAGCATGCAGCCGGCGTAGAAGTGGTCCCGCTCGTACCACCGGTTGTAGGCCACCTCGTGGCCGCGGTGGGGCTCGACCAGGGTGACCAGGGCCCCGCCCAGCTCCACCGGCCGCCCCCGCCGGCTCTTCCCGGTGCCCACGTCCTGCCCCACGTCGCACTCCTGACCGCTCGGGTGCGCCCGGCCGGCGCCGCCTCAAACTAGAACACGTTTCAGCGCGAGGGCGGGGTGGGGGCAGCCACCTCCGGGGTGACCACCTGGGGAGGGGCCCCGACCCCGCAGGAGAAGCAGGGCTCGGCCCCGCCGGACCCCGGTTCGGCGCCGCGACGGCCCTCCGCTCGGGGGCCGGGCAGCGGGGCCGGCGGAGCCTCGACCAGGACGTCGGCCCGGATGGTCACCCAGGCCACCGCGGCGCCGGCCAGGGTCAGGGCGGCGCCGGCCAGGGCGGCCCGATGGAAGCCGTCGACCAGGGCGGCGGCGCCCACCTCACCCGAGGCGTCGAAGCCGGCCACCAGCGGCAGGACGGCCACCGCCAGCAGCCCGGCGGTGCGGGCCACGGCGTTGTTGACGCCGGAGGCCAGCCCGGCGTGGCCGGGGTCGGCGGCGGCCAGCACGGTGGAGGTGAGCGGGGCGACGGTGAGGGCCAGGCCGGCGGCGAAGACGACCACGGCGGGCAGCACGTCACCGGCGTAGGAGCCGCCGACCTCGATGCGGGCCATCAGGGCCAGGCCGCCGGCGATGATCGCCGGGCCGAGCGTCATGGGCAGGCGGGGGCCGACCCGGCGGGCCAGCGCACCGCTGCGGGCCGAGAACACCAGCATGATGAGGGTGATGGGCGCGGTGGCCGCCCCCGCGGCCAGCGGCGTGTAGCCCAGGGCCCCCTGGAGCACCAGGCTCAGCAGGAACAGCACCCCGCCCAGGGCGCCGTAGACGGCGAAGGTCACCCCGTTGGCCCCGCTGAACTGGCGGGACCGGAACACGCCCAGCGGCACCATCGGGTGGCGGCCCCGGGCCTCGACGGCCACGAACGCCACCAGCAGGGCCAACCCCGCCAGGCCCACGACCACGCTCTGCTCGATGAGGCCGTAGGTCGACCCGGCCAGCCCCACCGCCCCCAGCCCGGCACCGGCCAGGTCGGGCCGGCCCACCACCGTCTCGTCCCGGGACTCCGCCAGGTGCCGGCGACCGGCCACCACGACCACGACGGACAGCGGCAGGTTGAGCAGGAACACCCACCGCCACGAGGCCACCTCCACCAGCCACCCGCCCAGGAACGGCCCCACCGCGGTGGTGATGCCGGCCAGGCCCGACCACGCCCCGATGGCCCGGGCCCGGTCGTCGGGGTGGAACGACACCTGGAGCAGGGCCAGGCTGCCGGGCACCAGGAACGCCCCGGCCACCCCCTGGAGCAGGCGCGCCGCCACCAGCAGGGGCACCGTCGGGGCCAGGCCGCACAGCAGCGAGGCCGCGGCGAAGGCGACGGCCCCGCCCAGGTAGGTGCGCCGGCGTCCCAGCCGGTCGCCGACCGAGCCGCCCACCAGGATGAGCGAGGCCAGGGTCACCAGGTAGCCGTTGGCGATCCAGCTCAGCCCGGCGAAGCTGGCGTCGAGGTCCTCGCCCATGCGGGGCAGGGCCACGTTGACCACCGTCCCGTCCAGGAACGCCATGCCCGAGCCGAGCACGGTGGTGGCCAGCACCCACCGCCCGGCCCCGGAGCCCAGCCGCAGCCCCTCCCCCTCGGCGGGCGGGTCCGGGGCGGCGGGCACCCGGGCGACGCTACCGGTGGCCGGTGGCGTCGCGCCCCGGGCCGTCAGTCGGAGCGACCGGAGATGGCCCGCAGCAGGGCGTCGCTCTGGAGGGACGGGAGGATGCTGCCCCCGTCGACCACGATGGTCTGGCCGGTGACGTAGCTGGCCGCGTCGGAGGCCAGGAAGGCCACCACGTCGGCCACCTCGCCCGCCTCGCCCACCCGGCCCAGGGGGGTGCCGGCCTCGGCGGCGGCCAGCCACTCCGGGGTGTCGGTCACCATCCGGGTCAGCGGGGTGCGGATCATGCCCGGCGCCACGCAGTTGACCCGCACCGTGGGCGCCGCCTCCAGCGCCGCGGAGCGGGTGAGGGCGATGACACCGGCCTTGGCCGCCGAGTACGGCCCCTCGCCCATGGTGGGCCGCACCCCGGTGAGGGAGGCCACGGTCACCACCGTCCCGCCGCCCCGGGCCAGCAGCCCGGGGACCACGGCCCGCAGGCAGTTGAACGTGCCGGTGAGGTTGACCCCCACGATGAGCTGCCACTCCTGGTCGGTGTGGTCCCACAGGCCCTTGGCCCGGCCCATCCCGGCGTTGGCCACCAGGTCGGTCAGGGGGCCCAGCTCGGCACCGGCCCGGGCCACGGCCCCCTCGACGGCTGCCGGGTCGGCCACGTCGGCCACCAGGGCCAGGCCGCCCACCTCGGCCGCCACCGCCTCGGCCGTGCCGGCGTGGCGGTCGAGCACCGCCACCCGGGCCCCGCCGGCGGCGAAGCGCCGGCACGTCTCGGCCCCGATGCCCGATCCCCCGCCGGTGACCAGCACCACCCGCCCGGAGAACGGCCCCTCGCTCACGACGCCCCCGCCCCGGCCGGGCCGGTCCGGGGCACGGCGCTCACGCCGTCGCCTCCGGGGCCACGACCACGACGGGGTCCTCGGTGACCGAGACCCGGAGCCGGGCCACGTCGAGGAAGGTGGCCATGTCGTCGTTCATGGCCCAGGACTCGGGCTGGGTGGCGAAGGCCCGGAAGGCGTCCCAGTCGACGAAGGTCTGGACGGTGACGCCGTCGAACCCGTCGAGCCCCAGCGTCCCGGCCCCCGGCGCCACCGGGTGCTGGTGGTAGCTGAGCAGGTGCCGGGCCAGGACCGGGTCGTCGCGGATCAGGGGGCCGTGGACGCCGTGCCAGTGGGCCAGGAACTCCTCGTGGGTCAGGTCCGGGTGCCGGACCAGCAGGGCGTGGAGGGTGATCACGGGCGCCACCTCTCGGGCTCGGCGGGCCGGGCCGCCCGGACTGGCTGGGCGCGTCGGCCGCTCAATGGAACCACTGCCCGGCGTTGGCCCCCACGGCCTGGCCGGTCACGCACCGGGCCAGGTCGGAGGCCAGCAGGAGCACGACCCCGGCGACCTCGGCGGCGTCGGGGATGTAACCCAGCGACGTCTGGGCCGCCACCTCGGCGTAGACCTCCTCGGGGGTGACGCCCCGCTGCTCGGCCAGGTGGGCGAAGTACCACTCGACCGAGCGCCCCCAGATGTAGCCCGGGTGCACGCCGTTGACCCGGATGCCGTCGCGGCCCAGCTCCCGGGCCAGGGTGCGGGTGATCGACTTCAGGGCCGCCTTGGACGCCGAGTAGATGCCGAAGCCCTCCTGGATGCGCTCGGTCGACATGGTGTTGACCATCACGATGCGGCCCCCGCCCCGGGCCGCCATGTGGGGGGCCACGGCCCGGGTCATGTGCACGGCGCCGAACAGATTCACCTCCAGGGTGGTGCGCCACACGTCCAGATCGGCGCGGAGCACGGGCGTGAAGTCGCCGTCGTGGTAGGCGTTGGCCACCAGCACGTCGATGCCGCCGAGCTCGGCGACGGCCTGCTCGGCCAGGGCGGTGCAGGCCTCGGGGTCGGTGACGTCGCACCGCACCGGCAGGGCGCGGCGCCCCAGGGCCTCGACCCGGGCCGCCACCTTGGCCACCTTGTCCTCCCGGCGGGCGGCCACGACCACGTCGGCCCCCTCCCGGGCCAGGCCCAGGGCCACCTCCCGGCCCAACCCCGGCCCGGTGCCCGACACCACCGCCACCTTGCCCTCGAACAGCATCACGCACCTCCGTCCCGCGCCGGCGGGATCAGTCGAACAGGGGCCGGGGCCGGACCTCGGCCAGCAGCGGGAGCACCTCGTCGCCCAGGCGGCCGAGCTGGTCGAGCAGCTCGCCGCACGACCGGGAGCGGGGCCGGATCTGGACCTGGCCGGCGCCCAGGCCGGCCAGCTTGGCCAGCACGTGGGCCACCTTCTCGGGGGGGCCGGTGATGCCGGGCCCGACGTCCCAGTCGGCCTGGCCCACGTAGATCGGCCCGGCCAGGGCACCCACGTCGAAGGGCTGGCCCTCCCGCCCGGCGGCCACCAGCTCGGCGCGGAGGCGGTCGACCGCCTCCGGCGTCAGGGCGCCCTGGGGCAGCCACCCGTCGCCCCGGCGGGCGGCTCGGCGGATGGCCGGGGCCGACGACCCACCGACCCAGATGGGCGGTCCACCCGGGCGGGCCGGTCGCGGCCGTTGGGCCAGCCCGCCGAAGCTCCACCGGGCGCCGTGGTGGGTGGGGACCTCGTCGGCGAAGCAGGCCCGGAGGGCGTCGACGGCCTCGTCCAGCAGGGCTCCCCGCTCGGCGACGTCCACCCCCAGGGCCGCGAGCTCGCCCTCCAGGTGGCCAGCGCCGACGCCGAGCACGGCCCGCCCGCCGGACACCGTGTCGAGCGTGGCCCAGGCCTTGGCCGTGGCCAGGGGGTGCCGGTAGGCGGGCACGAACACGTGGGACACCAGCAGGACCTGCTCGGTGATCCCGGCCAGCCAGGCCAACGTGGTGACGGTGTCCCACCACTCGGCCCCCATGGCCGGCACCTTGTCGACGGGCACGGCGGGGTGGTCGCACACGGCCACGTAACCCAGGCCCGCGGCATCGGCAGCGCGGGCCACCTTCGCCAGCTCGGCGGCTCCGGCCCCCGCCTCCCACGGCTCGACGAAGGCGGTGCTCTGGGCCTGGATCGGGAGCTGCATCCCCACCACCAGTCGCTCACCGGTCAGGATCGCAGCCACCGCGCCACCCTAGGCCAGGACTAGAACACGTTTCAGTGGCGGGCCGCCGGTCAGGCGGCGGTGGGGCCGGCTCGGGTGGGGGTGAAGTGGACGGCACGGGGATCGAGTCGTTCGCCGGTGGGTCCCTGGTAGGGCGGCACCCGAGGCGTGTCCTCGGGACCCGGTGGTCGGGGCTTGCCGGCCGAGGCGAGGCGCCGGCCGGAGCGGTCGGTGAAGGTGAGCACGCCATCGGCGTTCCCGGTGATGCCCAGGTGCCCCCTGTGGTGCAGCCGGTGGTGGAACGGGCACAAGCAACACAGGTTCCAGCTCTCGGTCGGCCCACCGTCTTCCCAATGGCGGATGTGGTGCACCTGCACCCACAGGGTCCGATCGCACCCCGGCACCCGGCACCCATGGTCCCGGTGCTCGACCAGGCGCCGCAGCCGCACCGACGGCGTCCGGCGCACCCGGCCCACCTCGATGGGCCGCCCGTCCTCCAGGCGCACCACCTGCACGTCCGCGTCGCAGAGCACGAACCGCCGCACCGAAGCCGGCAACACCGGCCCCCGATGCACGCTCGCCACCCACCCCGTGCCGACCGGCCCGCCGGGCTCCACCGGCACCGCTGCACGTAGGCCATCACTCGGCAGGGCCATCGAACCGGCAACGCTCGCCCGGCCCACCAGATCGCCGGCGCCGAGTGGGTCGCGCATCGGACCGGACGACACCGGGCCCAGGGTGGTGCCGGTCTCCAAGTGGACCAGCACGTGGGTGCGGGCGGCGCGCTCGGCGCCGATGGCGTCGTGGGCCAGAGTCGTGTTGGCCATGCCGACCAGGGCATCGGCCCACGACACCCGGGCCTCGACGTCCTCACGGTGCAGGCGCTCGCGGGCGGTGCCCAGCGCGGACTGGACCACCAGGCCCTCCTCCACCGGCAACCGCACCCGCGCCCACCACGCGGCCTCATCGGTACCGAAGGTGACCGACCGCTCCACCTCGTCCTCCGACGCAGGGTCCGGCGCCTCGGGGATCGGCTCGGCCGCCGTCACCGGCACCACACCCGCCACCGCCGCATCGAAGCCATACCGACACGTCGCCCGGGCGATCTGCGCCACCGTCGCGCTCTCGGCCAGCTCGCACACCGACGCCTCGAACGGAGCCGGCGTGAACCGCGCCACCTTCGCCGCCTGATCCAACGACAACCGCCCCTCCGAGAACGCACCCATGGTCACCGGCAGCTCCGCCGCACGTCGGGCCAGCCCCACGATCCGCCGCGCCGTCGACCGCTCCAACCCCGCCCGCCACATCAACCACTGCACCGGCGTGTGCACCCCATCGCCCTGCCACAACCCACCCCCCAACGCCTCCGCCACCAACCCGACAAGCTGCGCATCCGCGGCGTTGCGAACACCCGCCACCCGCGCCACCTCACGCTCCAACCGCTCGACCGCATCACCCGACACGACAGGACCACCGCTCCCCACCCCCTCAGATGTGCGCTCCCGAACACTGGCCTCCATGGGAACAAGTGTACGTAGGGGGTGTGACACCCAAACCCAAGTCGCCTCGATGGCGGCGGGTCCGCCCACAGCCAGTTCGGAGCCGCCGTCCGGCGGGGCCAAGGCCACGACGAACCAGAGCCTCATGCCGCCCCCGACCCCTGCCTCGCGGGCAGGCCCGCGCCTCCCGACCGTTCTCCGACCTGGGGCATCAGCGATCGGCCCGAACTGCCGAGCACTCGCCTCCTCGACCGGGTCGTTCACGAAGAGCCATGGGCAGCGTTCACGGCCCGGAGCGGACCCCCGGCCTGATCTCGACCAAGGTCACCCCGTGGACACTCCTGGCTCGACCCGGCGACGGCGCGACGTAGGGTGACCGGCCATGGGGCTGAGGGGCCGGGGAGAGCGCAACGAGGGACGAGCCGAGGAGCCGCTGGCCCTCCGCCGGGCCGGCCTCGTCCTCCTCTTCGGGATCGGCCTGACCGCCGCCATCGCCGCCATCGGCGTCTTCTGGGCTCCGGACTGGTCCGTGCTCGCCGCCGAGCCCCAAGCCGACGCCGACACCGTCACCGCCCACCGGCAAGCCATCCGGGAGACGGCGGTCCGGTTCGCCACCGGCGCGGGCGCCGCGGTGGCCGGCATCCTGGCCTGGGGCCGCCTGGAGCTGTCCCGCCGAGAGCACCGGGGCGCCGAACGGGCCCAGAACACCGACCGCTACACCCGAGCTGTCGAACAGCTCGGCCACACCAGTGATGACGTGATCCTGGGGGGCCTCTACGCCTTGGAGAGCCTGGGCAAGGACTCCCCCGCCGACCGCGCCACCATCACCGAGGTCCTCTCCGCCTTCGTCCGCGAGCACGGCGATGCCGAGTTCGCCGAAGCCCACGGGCGCCAACCGGTCACCGTCCAGGCTGCCCTGACGATCCTGGGCCGCACGGCCTGGCAGCCGGCCGACCTGTCCGGAGCCGCCCTCACCAAGGCTCGACTGGAGGGCGACCTCAGCTACGTGCTCCTCTTCCGGGCCGACCTCACCGACGCCGACGTCCTCGGCGCCGACCTCACCGGGGCCAACCTCTTCGGCGCCGACCTCAGCAAAGCTCACCTCATCCACACCATCTTCCAGGGTGCTGGCCTCACCGGCGCCAACCTCACCGACGCCAACCTCTCCCGGGCCAACCTCACCAGGGCCGACCTCACCGCCACCGAGCTCATCCGCGCCAACCTCACCGACGCCGACCTCACCGACGCCAAGCCCTCGTACGCTGACCTCACCGGGGCCAACCTCACCGGGGCCAACCTCACCGGCGTCGACTTCTCCGACGCCAACCTCTCCGGGGCCGACCTCACCGACGCCAACCTCGTCAACGCTGATCTCAGCGACGCCAACGTCGTCGACGCCAACCTCGCTGACGCCGACCTCACCGGGGCCGACCTCACCGGCGCCAACCTGGCCGGCGCCAGCCTCGCCGGTGCGACCATGCCCCCCAACTGGGCCGACATCGTCGGCTGGCGGCCGGACGGGACGAGCCCGAAGGACCAGGTGCACGAGAGCTAGAAGGTCCAAGGAGGTGCGGCCACGTCCCACGCCACCAAGGAGGGCTCAGCGGCGTGACGACCCTCCGGACCGACGCTCGGCGGGACCGACGACCGGCCGACCCGGAGACGACCGGTCAGGCCTTGGGGGGCTTCTGGCCGCTGATGGACCAGAAGACGATGCGGGCCATGGCGGTGCGGAGATCGGCGGTGCGGACGCCCCAGAACTCGAAGCCGTAGCGGTGGGCCGAGACGTGGGCCAGCATGGCCACCAGCACCCCGGCGGTGGCCTGGGAGTCGACGTCGGAGGGGACCCGACCGCCGGCCTGCATCTCGCCGATGGCCTCGGCCAGGGCGTTGTTGAGGTCGTTGAGGAGCCGGGTGCGGACGTTGGCGAAGCGGCCGTCGCCCTCGTCGGTGGCCAGGTCCACCACCCGCAGCACCACCCGGTGCTCCTCCCAGAAGGCGATCACCTCGTCGACCAGGGCCTCGGCCGCGGCGTAGCCCCGCCGGCCCCTCCAGGCGCTGGCCCGCACGTGGTCGCCGAAGCGCTTGCCCTGGGCCGCCATCTCCTCGGCCAGCACCACCACCGCGCTCTCCACGTCGGCGAAGTACTGGTAGAAGGTGGCCGGGCTGGTGCCCGCCTCCCGGGCGATGTCGACCACCTTCAGCTCCCGGTACGACCCGGCGCCCAGCATGGTGGCCGTGCACTCCAGCAGGCGCTGGCGGGTGGCCAGGCCCCGGCGCCCCGGGCGGCGCCCGTCGGCGGCCCGCAGGTCCTCGTCGTCGGCGCCATCGACCCCGGCCGAGGTGGGCAGGGCCGGAGCGGTCGGATCGGCGTCCACCTCAGCGCTCCGTCCCGGGCTCGGGGGGGGCGGGGGGCCGGTAGCAGGCCAGGATCAGCCCGATGCCGGCGGCCAGGCCCAGGCCGGCGGAGACGACCAGCCCCACCACCGGGTCGAAGGCGGGGGTCAGGCCCAGGGCCCAGTCCAGCGAGAACTGGCCCGGGCTGGTGGTGGCCACACCCACAGCCACGGTGGCCAGGACCAGGTTGTACTCCCAGCCGCTCTTGACGATGAAGAAGCCCTTGGTGCGGTGGCTGGTCCACCCGGCCACGACCATGACCCCGACCATGCCGGCGGCGGCCAGCGGGGTCAGGAGCCCGAGCGCGAACAGCACGCCCCCGCCCAGCTCGGTGGAGGCGGCGGCCAGGGCGTGGACCTTGCCCGGGCGCATGCCCATGGAGTCGAACCACCTGCCGGTGCCGGCGATCTTCCCGCCACCGAAGAACTTGTTCCAGCCGTGGGAGGCCAGGGTCAGGCCCACCACCACCCGCAGGATCAGGAGGCCGACGCTCAGCTCGCTCCAGGTGGGGAGGTCGGGGAAGGCGATGTCGGCCAGGAAGGAGGGGCTCACGGGGTGGCTCCGGGGTCGGTGGGCGGGACGGCTGGGGCAGACGACGCGAGAGCGGTGGGCGGGGTCGGGGCCAGGGCGGCCACCGCGTCGTCGCGCAACACGAACTTCTGGATCTTGCCGCTGGGGTTCAGGGGCAGGGCCCCAGTCCAGCGCACGTGGCGGGGCGCCTTGAAGTTGGCCATGCGCTCCCGGCTCCAGGCCACCACCTCGGCCTCGGTCGGGGGCTCGGTCCCGGTGGCCGGCACCAGCCAGGCGAAGCCCACCTCGCCCAGGCGTTCGTCGGGGACGCCGACCACCGCGGCCTGGGCCACGGCCGGGTGCTCGGAGAGGACCGATTCGATCTCGGCCGGGTAGGCGTTGAAGCCGCCACAGATGAACATGTCCTTGGTGCGGTCGGTGACGTCGAGGTAGCCGCGCTCGTCCATGGTCCCCACGTCGCCGGTGCGCAGCCAGCCGTCGGGATCGACAGCCTCGGCGGTGCGCTCCGGGTCCTCGAAGTAGCCCTTCATCACGTTGAACCCCCGGACGAGGATCTCGCCGGGCTGGCCCCTCGGCACCTCGACCCCCGCTCCGTCGACGATCCGCACCTCCACGCCGGGGATGGCCCGGCCCGAGCTGGTGGAGATGGTCTCGGCGTCGTCGTCCTGGCGGCACATGGACACGATGCCGGTGGCCTCGCTCAGGCCGTAGGCGGTGAGCACGGCGTCGAAGCCCAGGTCGCGGCGCATGCGCTCGACCAGGCTGACCGGCACCGGGGCCGCCCCGGTCACTGCGATGCGCAGGGTGCCGCGGGCCAGGGAGCCCCGAGCGGGGTGGTTGAGGATGGTCTGGTAGAGCGCCGGGGGCCCGGGGAAGACGGTGATGCGCTCGGCGGCGATGGTGGCGATCACCGCATCCACGTCGAAGACCGGCAGGGGCACCATGGTCGCCCCGGTGAGGAGGCAGGCCACGATGCCGGCCTTGTAGCCGAAGCTGTGGAAGAACGGGTTGACGATCAGGTACCGGTCGTCCCCGGTCAGGCCGGCCAGCTCGGCCCACGTGGTGAAGCCCTCGACGGCCTGGCCGTGGGTGGTCTCCACGCCCTTGGGCCGGCCGGTGGTGCCCGAGGTGAAGATGATGTCGGACACCGTGTCGGGGCCGAGGGCCGCCTGGCCGGCCGCCACCACGTCGGGGTCGACGTCCCGGCCGGCGGCCAGGAAGGCGTCCCACCCCACCGTGCCGGGCGGGGCCGCATCGCGCGCCACCACCACCTGGGCCAGGTCGGGCAGGTCGTGGCCGGCCAGCATCCCGGCGTAGCCCAGGTCGAGGAAGCGGTCCACGGTGACCAGGAGGCGGGCCCGGCTCCGGCGCAGGATCCAGGCCGCCTCGTCGCCCTTGTAGCGGGAGTTGAGGGGCACGGCCACCCCCCCGGCCCGGTGCAGGCCGACCAGGGCCACCACCCACTCCCAGCAGTTGGGGGCCCACAGGCCGACCCGGTCGCCGGGCTCCAGGCCGGCGGCCACGAAGGCCCGGGCCGCGTCCACGCTGCGGTCGCGCAGCTCCCCCCAGGTCAGCCGGTGCGAGCCGTCGACGACGGCCTCCCCCTCGGGGATGCGAGCCGCGGTGGCGTCCAGGGCCCCGGGGATGGTGAGCGCGCCAACCCCCGCGGTCACGCCTCGCCCCCCGGACCAGGCCGCCATCAGCGCGTCCACCGTGGTGATGGTGGCCAGGAGGGCCAGGGTGTGGTCGACGACCGCCTCGGCGTAGGCCGGGGGGAGGCCGGCCACACCGTCCCGAGGGACGACCACCTGGTAGCCCCGGTTCACGGCGTCCATGACCAGGTTGGTCACGGCCACGTTGACCGACACCCCGGTGACGATCACCGTCGTCACCCCCAGGTTGCGCAGCACCGGGTCGAGGTCGGTGCCGGCCATGGGCGACAGGCCGTGGAGCCGGCTGAGCACCAGGTCGCCCGGCTCCGGGCCCAACGCCGGCACCACCGCGGCCTCGGCGCTGCCGGGGAGGAGGGCCACCGGGCTGCGGCGCACGCCGGCGAACAGGCGGGCGTTGGTGTTGGAGCCCTTGCCGTCGTCGCGGCGGGCCGCGGTGCAGTGCACCACCTGGACCCCGGCGGCCCGGGCGGCCCGGCACAGGCGGGCCACCGCCTCGACCATGGGCCCGGCCGCGGCGGCCAGCTCCGGGAGGGCCGATCGCTCCCCCACCACCCCGGACTGGACCTCGGAGGTCACCACCGCGCACCGCTCGGGGCGCACCAGGGCGGCGAGGTCGACGGCCATCGGGCGAGGCTATCTGACACCCCGTCAGGGGCGGGGTGGTCAGCCCGGCTCCACCGCCACCCGGTAGGCGGTGGCGTAGCCGTCGACCTGGCTGACGTGGAGGATGTGGGTCCCCTCGGCGCGGGCGGTGAACGTACCGGTGGCGTCCAGGTCGAACAGGCCGCCCCCGCCGTCGTCGGCCTCGATCCCCTCACCGCCGCCCTCGGGGGGCACCAGCGTGAAAGCCATGTCGCCGAAGGCCGACGAGGCGGTGATGGCGACCGACTGCCCGGCCCGCAGGTCCAGCAGGTAGGTGTCGGTGTCGTCGAAGGCGCTCACCGTGCCCTCCACCGGCTCCCCCACGTCCAGGCTCTGCAAGGCGGGCTGCGGGTTGAGCACCTCGAAGGGCAGGGACGAGGTGACCTCGGCGCGGGCCCGGTCATCGGCGGCCGACACGAACACGAGGACCGGCTCGTCGATGGCCACGTCGAAGGTCCAGGTCCCGGGCTCGCTCGGCGGGGTGGGCTCGGGCCGGGCCGACGGGTCGTCGTCGGGGTCCTCCCGGTAGAAGGCGTCGGCCGCCTCGTTCAGGGCCACCGTCTCCAGGGCCAGGTCGGTCACCTCCAGCTCCACCGGCACGTCGGCCGGGAACCGCACCTCCAGGTCGGGGAGGTCCCGGACGTTGGGCACGAACAGGACGCTCTGGCCGCTGGCCCTGAGGTCGAGCGAGGCCCCCTCGTCCCGGGGCTGGCCCAGGGGCGGCAGCGGCGACCACTCCGAGCCCCGGTCGTCCAGGATGGCCTCGACCGAGTCCTGGGCCGCGGGGCCGGCCACGGCCAGGGAGAACTGGTCGTCGTAGGAGTAGCCGGAGATGCCGACCACCCGCCCGGCGGTGTCGGCCAGGACGCCCCCGCTCTGGCCCTCGGCGATCTCGGCGTCGGTCTGGAGCAGCTCCAGCTTCCACCCCGGGACCTGCCGCCGGCGGGACAGGACGCCCTCGGTCACCGTCACCTCGGGGTCGTCGGTGGTGCCCGGGTAGCCGACCAGGAAGAGCTCGTCGCCGGTGGTCAACCCGCCGGGGTCGGCCAGGGTGACCGGCGGCCCCTCGGCCTCGACCGGCAGCGGGCCGACCACGGCGATGTCGGCCACCAGGTCCACGCCCACCACGTCCACGTCGTGGCCTTCGCCGTCGAGGGTGACGGTGACCCGCCGGAAGGGGTCGACCACGTGGGCGTTGGTCACCAGGTAGCCGTCCTCCAACAGGACGGCCGAGCCCGACCCCGCCGGGGTCTCGACCAGGGCCACCGACCGCCGCAGGCTCTCCACCACCTCGGCCCCGCTGAGGGGCGCGGTGGTGGTCGACGCCGTCGACGCGGTGCTGGCCGTGGTGGAGCGGTCCTCGTCGGCGCCGTCGCCGGACCCCGACGAGCACGCCCCGGCCGCCAGGACGGCCAGGGCCAGCGCCACCGCCCCCCACCGCCGTGCTCCCCGACCCGGTCCCTGCGGTTGCCCCATGCCGCGCAGTCTGGCCCACCGGCCCACCGGCCCGGACCGGCCGGCGGTGGGCCGCCGCCCCCTCCAGCACACCAGACGTGATGCGGTAGGATCTGACGGGTCGTCAGATTCTGAGTCCCCCACGCCGAGGAGAGCGGGCATGGCCGAGCTGCCGAAGATCATCAGCGTCGACGACCACGTCGTCGAGCCGCCCCACGTCTGGCAGACCTGGCTCCCCGAGAGGTACCGGGCCGACGGCCCCCGCGTCGAGCGCCGGGGTGTCGGCGACGTGCAACACGTCGGCGGCGGCACCTACGCCCAGGAGTTCACCGACGACGGGCGCCCGGCCGACTGCTGGGTGTTCGGCGACGTGGTCTACGTCCACAAGCGCCACGTGGCCGCGGTGGGCTACAGCCGCGACGAGATGACCATGACCCCCATGACGTACGAGGAGATGCGGCCCGGGTGCTACGAGCCCAAGGCCCGGGTGGCCGACCAGGAGGTCAACCACGTCGAGGCCTCGCTGTGCTTCCCGACCTTCCCCCGCTTCTGCGGCCAGACCTTCACCGAGCACCCCGACCGCGACATGGGCCTGGCCTGCGTCCGGGCCTACAACGACTGGATGGTCGAGGAGTGGTGCGGCGACTCCGGCGGCGCCCTCATCCCCCTGGCCATCGTCCCCCTGTGGGACGCCGAGCTGGCCGCGGCCGAGGTCCGCCGCAACGCCGAGCGGGGCGTCCACGCCGTGTGCTTCAGCGAGGTGCCGGCCCACCTGGGCCTGCCGTCCATCCACTCCGGCTTCTGGGACCCGTTCTTCGCGGCCTGCGAGGACACCGGGACCACCATCAACATGCACATCGGCTCGTCGTCGCGCATGCCCGCCACCTCGCCCGACGCCCCGGTGGCGGTGGCCGCCTCGCTCAGCTTCAACAACGCCATGGCCTCGATGAGCGATTGGCTGTTCAGCGGAAACCTGGTGACGTTCCCCGGCCTGACCCTGGCCTACTCCGAGGGCCAGATCGGCTGGATCCCCTACATCCTCGAGCGGGTCGACGACGTGTGGAAGGAGCACCGGGCCTGGGGCGGGGTCAAGGACCTGATCCCCGAGCCGCCCAGCACCTACTACTACCGCAACATGTACGGCTGCTTCTTCCGGGATCGGCACGGGATCGACAGCCTCGACATCGTCGGGGTGGACAACGTCACCTTCGAGACCGACTACCCCCACACCGACTCCACCTGGCCCCACACCAGGGAGATCGCCACCGGGCTGATGGAGGGCCTCGACGACGAGGCCGTCTACAAGATCATGCGGGGCAACGCCATCCGCATGCTGCACCTGGACCTCGACCGCGACCGCCGGCCGGCGGTGCCGGCCCCGGCCTGACCGTCCCTCCCCTAGCGTCGCCGGCCGTGGACGACCTCACCACCATCCGCTGGCGCCAGGAGGGGGCCGTGGGCTGGGTCACGCTCGACCGGCCCGAGCGCCACAACGCCTTCGACCAGGTGATGTGCGACGAGCTGGCCGCCCTGTGGCAGCGCCTCCGCACCGACGACTCGGTGCGCTGCGTGGTGCTGGGGGCCGAGGGGGGCACGGCGTTCTGCACCGGCATCGACCGGGACTCGGTGCCCGCCGAGGGCGGAGCCGAGTACACGTTCTCGCCCTACACCTACGACGACCCGGGCCGGCGCCTGGGGCCCAAGAGCAACGAGCTGTGGAAGCCGGTGGTGGCGGCGGTGGACGGCCTGGCCTGCGGCGGCGCCTTCTACCTGCTGGGCGAGGTCGACGTCATCGTGGCCACCGAGGCGTCGCGCTTCTTCGACCCCCACGTCACCTACGGCATGCCCGCCGTCTACGAGCCGCTGCTCATGCTCCACCGCAACCTGCCCTTCGGGGAGGTCCTGCGCATGACCCTGCTGGGCAACCACGAGCGCATGACCGCGGCCCGGGCCCACCAGATCGGCCTGGTCTCCGAGGTGGTGCCCGACGCCGAGGCCCTCGACGGCGCGGCCCGCTGGGTGGCCGAGGCCATCGCCTCGGCGCCCCCCTCGGCGGTGCAGGCCACCCTGCGCAGCCTGTGGGCCGGCCGGGAGCTGACCCGCCAGCAGGCCCTGGCCCTGGGCGGGCCCCTCCTCAACCTGGGCATGAGCGCCGAGGCCCTGGCCGAGGGCCAGAAGGCGTTCGAGGGCCCCCGCCCCACCCCCCGCGACCGCTGAGGCCCCCTCGCCCCCGGGTCAGGCCCGGTGGGCCTCCACCGCCGAAGCCAGCACCGGGGCCAGGTCGCCCTTGGGCTCGATCTTCACCTTGGGCAGGCCCAGCCACCCGGCCATGAGCCACAGCTCGGCCGCCAGATGCTCGGCCACGTGCTTCTGGTCGTGGCCGGGCTCGCCGTAGGCGGCCTTGATCTTCAAGGTCCGGCGGTGGCGATCGGCCTTGGCGTCGACCCGGGCCACCAGCCGGTCGCCCAGCAGGAAGGGCAGCACGTAGTAGCCGTGGACCCGCTCGGGGGCCGGCACGTAGATCTCGATCTTGTAGTCGAAGCCGAACAGGACCTTGGCCCGGTTGCGCTCCCACACCAGCGAGTCGAACGGGGTCAGCAGGCAGCGGGCCCGGATCCACCGGGGCAGGCGGGCCTCGGCGTGCAGGAACGTCATCTCCTTCCACCCCCGCACCCGGATGGGGATGAGCCGGCCGTCCTCCACCAGGTCGGCGATGAGGGGCCGGGCCCGGTGCAGGTTCAGGCGGTGGTAGTCGGCCAGGCAGCGGTCGGTGGCGATGCCCAGGGCTCGGCCCGCCCGGTCCAGCAGGGCCCGCTTGGCGTCGTCGGCGGCGGGGACGGGGAGGGCCCGGATCTCGGCCGGGATCATCCGCTCGGTCAGGTCGTAGTAGCGGGTGAAGTTCTCCGAGTCGTGCCAGGCCACCACCTGCCCGGTGGAGAACAGGTACTCCAGGGCCTTCTTGCCGTCGTTGCGCTCCCACATGACCCGCGCCTTGTGCCCCGGGTCCGACAGCTCACCGGCCCACAGGGGCCCGGCGTCGCGCACCTCGTCCAGCACCGCCTGCACGTACTCCGGGCGCCGGTCGTTGACCTCGCGGGTCTCGGGCCACATGTCGGAGTCCGGGTGGCGGCGCCAGGCCAGCAGCGGCCAGGCGTCGATGGGCAGCAGCGAGGCCTCGTGGCACCAGGACTCGAACACCTGCCCGGCGCGGGTGAGGCGCTCCCACAGGTCGTGGGGGTGCGGGCCGAGCCGGGCGAACAGCGGCATCTCCTGGGAGCGCACGGCCACGTTCACCGAGTCGATCTGCACCACGTCCAGGCGCTGGTGCACCCGGCGGACGTGGCGCTGGTCAACACGCGTCCCCTCCGCGCCGGGGCGGGGCCCGTCGAACCCCTGCGCCGCCAGCGCGATCCGCCGGGCCTGGGCCAACGAGAGCGTCTCGGGCACGGGCACGGCCAGAGGGTAGCGAAACGCCTGTCCGGAGTATGGACTTCCAACCATCCGGGTGTCGGCCCGCCGTCGCTAGGCGCCGCCCCCGGCCCGGGCCCCGGGCACCTCGGCGGCCAGGGCGCCGGCCAGGTCACCCCGGGGCTCGACGCCGACCCGCTCCAGGCCCAGCCAGCCGGCCATGAGGTGGAGCTCGGCGGCCAGGGCCTCGGCCACCGGGCCGGCGTCGCTGCCCGGCTCGCCGTAGGCCGCCTTCACCCGGAGCGTCGAGGTCGGCCGGTCGGACTTCAGGTCGACCCGGGCCACCAGGCGGTCGCCCAGCAGGAAGGGCAGCACGTAGTAGCCGTGGACCCGCTGCTCGGGCCGCACGTAGATCTCGATGCGGTAGCGGAAGCCGAACAGCTCCTCGGCGCGGGCCCGCTCCCACACCAGCGAGTCGAACGGGGTGAGCAGGGCCCGGGCCCGGAGCCGGTGGGGCCGGCGGGCCTCGGCGTGGAGGTAGGTCGGGCGGTCCCACCCCCGGACCGCCACCGGGACCAGGCGGCCGTCCTCCACCAGCTCGGCGATCAGGGGCCGGGCCCGGGGCAGGTTGAGGCGGTGGTAGTCGGCCAGGTCGCGCTCGGTGGCGATGCCCAGGGCCCGGCCGGCCCGGTCCAGCAGGGCCCGCTGGGCGTCGGCCTCGGCCGGCGCCGGGGCGGCCAGCACGTCGGCCGGTAGCACCCTCTCGACCAGGTCGTACCAGCGGGTGAAGGTGCCCGGGTCGCGCCAGGCCGCCACCTGCCCGGTGGCGAACAGGTACTCCAGGGCCTTCTTGCCCTCCGACCGGCCCCACATGCCGGCCGGGCGGGTGCCCGGCTCCGACAGGTCGCCGGCCCGCAGCGGCCCCCGGTCGCGCACCTCGCCCAGGACGGCGGCCACGTACGCCGGCCGCTCCTCGGCCACGGCCCGGGTCCCGCCCCACATGGGGCCGTCGTGGTGGCGGCGCCAGGCCAGCAGGGGCCACGCCTCCACCGGCAGCAGCGAGGCCTCGTGGCACCAGGCCTCGAACACCTCCCCGGCCGCGGCCAGCCGGGGCCACAGGTCCCGGGGGTGGGGGCCGAGCCGGGCGAACAGCGGCATCTCCTGGGAGCGCACGGCCACGTTGATGGAGTCGATCTGGACCACGTGGACCCGCTCCAGCACCCGGTGGGCGTGGCGCCGGTCGACCCGGCGGCCCTGCGCCCCCAGCCGGGCCTCGCCGAACCCCTGGGCGGCCAGGGCGATGCGCCGGGCCTGGGCCAGGGACAGCGACTCAGCCATCGGCGGCGGGCGACGGCGAGGCCGTGGCCAGGCGGCCCCAGTCCTCCACGCTGAGCTCCTCGGCCCGGGCCTCGGGGCGGAGGCCGGCGGCGGCGAAGGCCTCGGGGCCGACCAGGCCGGACAGGGACCGGCGGAGCATCTTGCGGCGCTGGCCGAAGCCGGCCCGCACCAGGGCGAAGAGCCGCTCGGGGTCGGCATCGACGGCCGGGGCCGGGAGCCGGGTGAGCTCGACCAGGGCCGACTCCACCCGGGGCCGGGGCAGGAACACGTCCGGGCCGACCTTGCCGACCAGGCGGGCGGAGGCCCAGTAGCGGACCTTCACCGACGGGATGCCGTAGGCCGGGTCGCCCACCTCGGCCGCCAGCCGCTCCCCGGCCTCGCGCTGCACCATGACCAGCATGCGGGCGATGGCCGGCACGTCGTCCAGCAGGTCCAGCACCAGCGGGGTGGCCACGTTGTAGGGCAGGTTGGCCACCAGCACCCACCGCTCGGAGCCGGCCAGCACCTCGTCCCACCGGAGGGTGAGGGCGTCGCCCTCCACCACCCGCACCCCGGCCGGGGCCACCACCTCCCGCAGGACCGGGACCAGGTGGCGGTCGACCTCCACCGCGGTCACGTCGGCCCCGGTGGCGGCCAGGGCCAGGGTCAGCGAGCCCAGGCCGGCCCCGATCTCGACCACGGCGTCGCCCGGCCCCACCCCGGCCAGCCGGGCGATGCGGCGCACGGTGTTGGGGTCGACCACGAAGTTCTGGCCCAGGGCCCGGCTGGGGGCCAGGCCGTGGGCCTCCAGCAGGGCCACGGCCTGGGTCCGGGTCAGCGTCACGGCCGGGGACCGGGCACGGCTCAGACGTCCAGGCCGTAGAAGGACGTGGCCGTGGCCCCGGTGGCGGCGGCCACCTCGTCGGTGGCCACGCCCTTCACCTCGGCCACCGCCGCCCCCACCAGGGGGAGGTGGCCGGGCAGGTTGGGGCGGCCCCGGTGGGGCACCGGGGCCAGGAAGGGGCTGTCGGTCTCGACCATCAGGCGGTCGAGCGGGGCCAGGGCCACCGCCTGGCGGACGTCGTCGGCCGAGCGGAAGGTGACGATGCCCGAGATGGAGAGGAAGGCCCCCACGTCCAGGCCGCGCCGGGCCTCGGCCGCGCCGCCGGTGAAGCAGTGGAACACGGTGCGGCGGGGCACCCCCTCGGCCCCCAGGACGGCGAAGGTGTCGTCCCAGGCCTCCCTGGTGTGGATGACCAGGGGCAGGTCGTGCGCCCGGGCCAGCGCCACCTGGGCCGCGAAGGCCTCCCGCTGCTGGGGCCGGGGCGAGTGGTCGTAGTGGTAGTCCAGCCCGCACTCCCCGACCGCCACCACCTCGGGCCGGGCCAGCAGCTCCTCCAGCCCGTCGAGGCCCAGGCTGGCCTCGTGGGGGTGGACGCCGGCCGTGGCCCACACCCGCCCCGGGTGGGCGGCGGCTGCGTCGGCCGCGGCCCGGGAGTCGGCCACGTCGCAGCCCACGGTGACCATGCGCCCCACCCCGCGGGCCACGGCGTCGTCGACCACGGCCGCCACCTCGTCGGCCGGGGCGTAGGCGTGGCCCACGTGGGTGGGCCCGGCGTGGTGCAGGTGGCAGTGGCCATCGACCCACCGCGACGGGACGTCGGGTTCGCTCACGGCCGCACTCAGGTGTCGAGGGCCAGGCGGGGGAACAGGGGGGTGCCCTTCTCCACCGGCAGGCCGCCCGGGTAGCCGCCCCAGATCACGTCGTCGGGGACGTGGGCCTCGGCCGGGTCGCCGTCCAGGCCGATGCGGCGCCAGATCTCGGCCGGGCTGCGGGTCAGGGCCGGGCTGGCCAGCACGGCCACGATGCGCAGCACCTCCAGGGCGTCGCCCAGCACGCCGTCGGTCTCGGGGCCGGGCTCGGCCTTCCAGGGCTCGGCCTGCTCCAGCAGGGCGTTGGCCTCCCGCACCAGGCGCCAGGTGGCGTCCAGGGCCTCCGAGGGCGCCACCGCGTCCCAGGCCGCGGCCGTGGCCGCCACCACCTCGGCCGCCACCGGGGCCAGGGGGCTGTCGGGCCGGGGGGCGGGGCCGACGCCAGCGCACTTCTTGGCCACCACCGTGGTCACCCGGGCCAGCAGGTTGCCCAGGTTGTTGGCCAGGTCGGTGTTGTAGCGGCCGACCATGCCCTCGACGGAGAGGTCACCGTCGGGACCGAAGCGCTGGTCGTGCAGGAAGTGGTGCCGGAAGCCGTCGACGCCCAGGGCCGGGTAGCCGGCCTCGGCATCGCCCTCCACCAGCTGCACCGGGGCGATCTTGTTGGCCGCCGTCTTGGACATCTTGGCCCCGCCCACCAGCAGGAAGCCGTGGACGTCGAGCTCCCGGGGCGGGGCCTCGCCGGCCGCCATGAGCATGGCCGGCCAGTACACGCAGTGGAACCGCAGGATGTCCTTGCCGATGACCTGGGTGACGTGCGGCCACCAGGCCGCGAAGCGCTCCGGGTCGGTGCCGTAGCCGATGGCGGTGACGTAGTTGACCAGCGCGTCGAACCAGACGTAGAAGACCTGGCCCTCGTCCCACGGCACCGGTACCCCCCAGGTCAGGGAGCTGCGGGTGATGGAGATGTCCCTCAGCCCGCCCCGCACCAGGCCCAGGGCCTCGTTGCGCTTGCCCTCGGGCCGCACCGGCGACGGGTCCCCGGTGAGCCACTCCTCCAGGCGCTCGGCGTAGGCCGAGAGGCGGAAGAACCAGTTGTCCTCGGTGAAGCGCTCCACCGGCCGCTGGTGGATGGGGCACAACCCCGGCGCGTCGGGGTCACCGCCGGCCGCCGGGTCGGCCAGCAGCTCGTCGGGCGCGTAGTACGCCTCGCAGCTCACGCAGTACCAGCCCTCGTAGGTGGCCGAGTACACGTCGCCGGCGTCGTAGACCTTCTGCAGGAGGGCCTGGGTGGCGGCGTGGTGCCGGGGCTCGGAGGTCCGGATGAAGTCGTCGGGGGCGATGTCGAGCAGGGCCCACGCCTCCCGGAACCGGGCCGAGGCCCAGTCGGCCTGCTCGATGGGGGTGATGCCCCGCTCCTCGGCGGCGCGCTGCACCTTCAACCCGTGCTCGTCGGTGCCGGTGACGAAGTGGACCTCGTCGCCCACCATGCGGTGCCAGCGGGCCAGGGCGTCGGCCGTGATCGTGGTGTAGGCGTGCCCCAGGTGGGGCGCGTCGTTGACGTAGTAGATCGGCGTGGTCACGTAGAAGCGGCCGGGCACGCGGCCACCCTAGCGACGGCACCCCGGCCGCCGGCCGGGCCCTCGAGGGCCGACCGGCGCTCAGACCATGGGGGGCTTCACGTCGGTGCGGTGGACGATGCACAGGCTCCCGGCCGGCGAGTCGGGGTCGAGGAACATCTGCACCGGCAGGTCCGACGGCAACCCGGTGTCGTCCACCTCGATGACGATGGAGCGCTCGTCCTCGGGGTCGAAGACCTCCTGGAAGCCCAGGGCCAGGCCGGTGAGGACCGCCCCCAGGGCCGAGCGGCGCCGCCACTGCGACACCCGGGTCACCGGCTCGTCGCTGCGCCGGGTGGGGCCGGCCTCGATGGCGGCCAGCACGTCCGGACCGTAGATCTCGTCGAAGTCGCCGGCGCCGGCGTCCGGACCGGGCCACTCGGTGGGCGGCTCGGCCGGGAACCCGTCGCCCCCGCCGCTGTGGGCACCGGAGGCGGCGCCGGGCCCATCGGTGGGGGGCTCCTCGCCCCAGCGCTCGTCGTCCGGACCACGGTCCACTGGGTCAGGTTACGGCCCGGATCGGCGTCGCACTCCGCGCCCGCCCGGGCCCTGGTCACACGCCCGGGGCCCGTCCCGGGCCCGGCAGGCGGTCCAGGCGGTCCAGGCGGTAGCGCACCTCGTCCACGTGCTCGGCGTCGATCGGGGTCACCTTGCGGGACCCGTCGGGCCGCCACCCCCACCGCTCGTAGAAGGCCCGGGCCCGCACGTTGCCCTCCACCACCCAGAGCACGGCGCCGGTGAACCCGTGAGCGGCCAGGGTGGCCACCGCGTGGCCCAGCAGCGCCGAGCCCAGGCCCCGGCCCGTGACCGTGGGGTCGACGTACACGCTGCACACCTCGCCGGTGCGGGGCGTGCCTCCCCCGTCGACGTCGCCGTCGCCGTCCCGGGTCGGGCCGGTGTCGACCATGCCGTAGGCCTCGCCGGGGCGGCCGGCCACCAGCAGGTGGTGCCGGGCCGACGGGCTGGCCGCGGCCCGCCCCGTCCAGTAACCGCCGAGGTAGCCGAGGTCGAGGCCGTCGAGGAAGGCGTCGGAGAGCAGGCCCCGGTACCGGGCCCGGTGGGCCCGACGCTGCACGGCGGCCAGGGCCGGGCCGTCCACGCCGGTGCCGGGCCGGATGGGCAGGCGGGCCGGGTCGGCCGGCGGGGGGATGTACGGCGGGGGCAGGGCCACCCCGAAGCGTCGCCGGGCCAGGCGGAGGGCGGCCACGTCGGCCGGGTCCAGGTCGCCGGGCCCGGCGTGGTCGGGGGTGCGGAGGGCCACCTCCAGCACCTCCTGCAACGGGTCCCGGATCACCGCCCCAGCATGGCCGCGGTCACGACGAGGCCGGGACCTCGAAGTCGTCGCCCCCTCCGACGTCGACGCCGGAGAGCACCGAGCCGGGGGCCAGGGACCAGAGGGCGAAGGCACCGGCCTCGGCCTCGAGGGTGCCGGCGGCCCGGGGGCGCCAGCCCGACAGCCGCCCAGGGCGCAGCCGCACCACCCGGAGGACCCGGCCGTCCCGGCTCACCCAGGCCACGTCCAGGGGGAAGGCCATGCCCACGGTGTGCACCGACCGGACCCCGGGCAACCACAGGGCCCCGTCCAGGGCGGACCGGCCGAGCAGGCCCCGGGCCCGGGCCCGGCGGGTGCGGGCCACCTCCAGGGGAGCCACCGGGTGTCCGTCGACCACGAGCACGGCGGCCACCGTGCCCCCGGCCGCCGGTGGCCAACCGGCTACACGTTGAAGCGGAACTCCACCACGTCGCCGTCATCCACCACGTACTCCTTGCCCTCGATGCGGACCTTGCCCAGCTCCTTGGCCTTGGACCACGAGCCGATGTCGAGCAGCTCGTCCCAGCGGATCACCTCGGCCTTGATGAAGCCCCGCTCGAAGTCGGTGTGGATGCGGCCCGCGGCCTGGGGGGCCTTGGACCCGGCCCGGAACGTCCAGGCCCGGCTCTCCTTGTCCCCCGTGGTCAGGAAGGTGCGCAGGCCCAGCAGGTCGTACGCGGTGTGGATGAAGCGCTCTAGCGCCCCCTCGCCCAGGCCCAGGGCCTCGAGCATCTCGGTCCGCTCCTCGCCGGTGAACTGGGCCGCCTCGGCCTCCAGCTGCACGCAGATGCCCAGCACCTCGGCCCGGCCCCCCAGCTCGGCGGCCACCGGGGCCACCACCTGGTCGATGCGGTCCAGGTCGTCCTCGCCCACGTTGACCACCGCCATCACCGGCTTGTTGGTGAGCAGGAACCAGGGGCGCAGCACCTCGCGGGCGTCCGCCGACAGGTCGCTGCGGTACAGGGGAGTGCCCTCGGCCAGCACGGCGTGGGCCTCGTCCAGGGCCGCCACCTCGGCCTGGAGCGACTTGTCGACCCGGGCCGCCTTGCGCTTCTTGGCGATCTGGGCCTCCAGGGTCTCCAGGTCGGCCAGGGCCAGCTCGATCTCCAGGACCCGCAGGCACTCCAGCGGGTCGTCGGGGCCGGGCACGTCGGTGTCCACGAAGCCCCGCAGCAGGTAGACGACGGCGTCGACCTCGCGGATGTGGGCCAGGAAGCGGTTGCCCAGGCCCTCGCCGGTGCTGGCCCCCTCGACCAGGCCGCCGATGTCCACGAACTGCACGCTGGCCGGCACCACCTTGCGGCTGGCCGACATCTCGGCCAGCCGGTCCAGGCGCCGGTCGGGCACCTTGGCCACGCCCACGTTGGGGTCGGTGGTGGCGAAGGCGTAGGGGGCGGCGAGCGCACCGCCCCCGGCCAGGGCGTTGTACAGCGACGACTTCCCGGCGTTGGGAAGTCCGACGAACCCGAAGCGCTCCATGCCCCGAAGCTACCGGGCGCCTCTCTCCGCCCCCGCAGCGGTGGGCGGTAGGTTCGGGGCGGTGAGCGGCATCCACCCCCTGGAACCACCGATGGACCCGGCCGACGCCCTGGACCGGGTGGCCCACCTGCTGGACCGGAGCCTGGCCTCGGCCCGCAAGGCCGAGGCCTTCCGCACCGCGGCGGCCGCCCTGCGCCAGGCCGGGCCCGAGGAGGTGGCCCGCCTGCACGCCGGCCGGGGCCTGACCTCCCTGGCCGGGGTGGGCGACAGCACCGCGGCGGTGGCGGCCCAGGCCCTGGCCGGCAGCGTGCCCGAGCGCCTGGCCGAGCTGGAGGAGAGCACCGTCGTGCCCCTGGGCGCCGGGGCCGAGGTGCGGGCCGCCCTGCGGGGCGACTGCCACAGCCACTCCACCTGGAGCGACGGCGGGGCCTCCATCGCCCAGATGGCCGAGGCGGCCATGGCCCTGGGCCACGAGTACCTGGTGGTCACCGACCACTCCCCCCGCCTGACCGTGGCCCACGGCCTCAACCGGGAGCGGCTGGAGGCCCAGCTGGCCGAGATCGAGGCCCTGAACGAGCGGCTGGCCCCGTTCCGCCTGCTGACCGGGGCCGAGGTGGACATCTTCCCCGACGGCTCCCTCGACGGCGACGACATGCTCGACCAGCTCGACGTGGTGGTGGCCTCGGTCCACTCCAAGCTGTCCATGGGCCGCACGGAGATGACCGAGCGCATGGTCAAGGCGGTGCTCGACCCCCGGGTCGACATCCTGGGCCACTGCACCGGGCGCAAGCTGAAGGGCCTGCCCGACCCGGGCCCCGAGGACCTGCCCGACACCACGTACGTCCGCCCCCGGTCCAGCTTCGACGCCGACGTCGTGTTCGCGGCGTGCGAGGCCGCCGACACCGCGGTGGAGATCAACTGCCGGCCCGAGCGCCGCGACCCGCCCGACGACCTGCTGGCCGTGGCCGTGGCCATGGGCTGCAAGGTCAGCATCGACACCGACGCCCACGCCCCGGCCCAGCTGGAGTGGCAGCCCTACGGGTGCGACAAGGCGGTGCGCCACGGCCTCGGTCCCGACCGGGTGGTCAACACCTGGCCGGCCGACGACCTGCTGGCCTGGGCCGCCGACCACTGACCGGCGGGACGGGGGGCTTGGGCGGGGCCCCTCCCGGCCGGTAGCGTCGCATCCCTATGTCAAAGAAGACCGACAAGCGGAAGACCAACGCGCGCCGCAAGAAGGCCAACCACGGCCGCAAGCCCAACGCCGGTCGCTGACCCGCTGACCTGGTCGCCCCCGCTGACGCGGGGCTGGTCGTCGTGGCGCAGGTCGGGGTCCGGCGTGGTGGGCCCCGGGCCCACCGCCTTGGAGGCGTCCAGCCACTCGGGGTCGTCGGCCACCAGCATCCCGTCGTTGCGACCACGTGGGTGGTGGCCTCCGGCGGGGTAGCGAGGTCGGTCACGGGCGGCCTCCTCGGGACGGACCGGTGTCGGAGGTGGTGGCCGGAGCGGTGTCGAGGGCCGCGGCCCGGGCCCGGAGCTCGTCGAGGACCCGGGCCTCGTGGGGCAGGGGCCACCCACCGGTGACCGAGCGGCCCAGGGCCAGGCCCAGGATGGCCTCCCGGGCCGTGAGGTAGGCGGCCTCGGCCTCGCTGCCGGGCGCCACCGCGGCGGCCCCCCGCTCGCCGGGGGCCATGAGCTCGGCGAAGCGGGCCACCACCGGGGCCAGCTCGGCGGCCAGGACGGGGTCGTTGCCCACCGCCATCCACGCCTCCAGCACCGCCTTGAACCGGCGGTCGCTGGCCGCCCGCCACAGGCGATCGATCTCGCCGGCCAGGGTGGGGGCCGGCTCGGAGCGGGCCGAGAGCTCGCCGTAGAGGTGGTCCAGGGCCCCGGCCAGCAGGCCGGGCAAGCCGCCGAAGTGGTGGACCAGCGCCCCCCGGGTCACCCCGGCCCGGGTGCACACCGCCACTGCGGTGGTGGCGGCCCACCCCCGCTCGACCAGGGTGTCGACCGCCGCCTCGACCAGGAGGGCCCGGGTGCCGGCCGAGCGCTCGGCCTGGGTGCGTCGGGGGGCAGGCTCCACCCCGTCACCCTGTCACCACTTACCTACATCGTCAAATGTATCTTCCTGCGGGCCGCCCGGGACCAGAGACCGGTACCGTCCCCGGATGCCGCCGTGGCCGCCCGTCCCGCCGCCCCCGCCCACCCGGGCCGACGACCTGGTCGAGGTGATCGCCGGCCACCGGGTGGCCGACCCCCACCGATGGCTGGAGGACGGTGACGACCCGGCCGTCCGGGACTGGGACGAGGCCCAGACCGCCCGCACCGCGGCGGTGCTGGCCGCCCTCCCCCACCGGGAGCCGCTCCGCCGCCGGCTGGCCGAGCTGCTGGACGTGCCCGTGGTGCTGGGCGCCGCGGTGGCCGGGCCCCACCTGTTCACCCTGGAGCGGGGCGGCGGCCGCGACCAGGCCGTGCTGGTCATCGCCGAGGCCACCACCCCCGATCCGCAGCCCGGGCGGGTCCTGGTCGACCCGGTGGCCCTGCTCGGCGACCCCACCGCGGCCATCGACTGGTTCCACCCCTCACCCGACGGCGCCCGGGTGGCGGTGGGCCTGTCCACCGGGGGCGACGAGCTCTCCACCCTGCACGTGGTGGACGGGGCCACCGGCGCCCTCCGGCCCGACCGCATCACCCGCACCCGGGCCGCCTCGGTGGCCTGGCGGTCCGACGGCTCCGGCTTCGCCTACACCCGCACCCCCGACCCGGCCACCGTGCCGGCCGGCGAGGAGGCCTCGCACCGGGTGGTCCACCACCACGACCTGGGCACCGACCCCGACCGGGACCCGGTGCTGTGGGACGAGCGGCCCGACCCCTCGGCCTGGGCCGACGTGCGCACCTCCCGCGACGACCGGTGGCTGCTGGTGCACGTGTCCGTGGGCTGGGGCCGCACCGACGTCCACCTGGGCGACCGGTCCGACGGCACCTGGCGCACCGTCATCGCCGGCGTCGACGCCGTCACCGACCTGCGGGTGGTGGGCGACCGGCTGGTCGGCACCACCACCCTCGACGCCCCCACCGGCCGGGTGGTGGCCGCCCCCCTCGACGACCCCGGCCCCGGGTCCTGGACCGACCTCCTCCCCGCCTCCGAGGCCGTGGTCGAGGCGGTGGTGGCCACGGCCGACAGCCTCCTGGTGGCCACCAGCCACGCCGCGGTGGCCGGGCTGGTCCGCCTGGCCCGGCCCGACCGGCTGCCCCCGGGCGCCCCCCTCCCGGCCCCCGAGCCGGTGGCCCTCCCCGAGGACGGCAGCCTCACCGCCCTGTCCGGCAGCCGGGACCGCGACGAGGCCTGGGTCGGGTTCACGTCCTACGCCCGGCCCCCCGCCCTCCTGCGCTGGACCCCGGACGGCCTCCGGCCCTGGAGCGGGGCCACCGCCGTCGACCCCGCCACCTTCACCGTCGAGCGCCACCGCTACCCGTCCACCGACGGCACGCCGGTCAGCCTGTTCACCCTGCGCCGCGCCGACGTCGCGCCCGACCCCGCCACCCCCACCGTGCTCAGCGGCTACGGCGGCTTCGC
Organism: Acidimicrobiales bacterium; assembly: GCA_035630295.1. Classification (NCBI taxonomy): domain Bacteria; kingdom Bacillati; phylum Actinomycetota; class Acidimicrobiia; order Acidimicrobiales; species Acidimicrobiales bacterium. Next base: position 104,982 of record DASQKY010000051.1, read on the forward strand.
GGCGACCATGAGCCCGGCCTACTCGGCCGAGGCCGTGGCCCACGCCGAGGCCGGCGGGGTGTGGGCCGTGGCCTGCATCCGGGGCGGGGCCGAGGAGGGCGAGGCCTGGCACCGGGCCGGCCAGCGGGCCCACAAGCCCCAGGTCTTCGCCGACTTCGAAGCCGCCGCCGACTGGCTGGTGGCCGAGGGGCGCACCAGCCGGTCCCGGCTGGCCGTCCGGGGCGGCAGCAACGGGGGCCTGCTGGTCACCGCGGTGCTCACCCGACGCCCCGGCCTGTGCGCCGCCGTCCACGCCGCCGTGCCGCTGTGCGACATGGTCCGCTACCCACGGTTCCGCATCGCCCGCCTGTGGGTGCCCGAGTACGGCGACCCCGACCGGCCCGACGAGCTGGCCTGGCTGCTCTCCTACTCGCCGTACCACCGGGTGGTCGACGGCACCGACCTGCCCGCCGTCCTGCTGACCGCCGGGGCCGAGGACTCCCGGGTCGACCCCCTCCACGCCCGCAAGATGGCCGCCCGCCTCCAGGCCGCGGCCGCCCCGGCGAGCGGACCGGTCCTGCTGCGGATCGAGCGGGACGCCGGGCACGGGCAGGGCAAGCCCACCTCTCGACGGGCCGAGGAGGGCGCCGACGTGCTCGGCTTCCTCCACGCCGCCCTGGGGGTCGAGGCCCCGGCCGGCTGAGTCAGCCTCCGAGGGGCCAGGCCTCGGGCCGGAACCAGGCCCCGGCCGCGGCGACCAGCAGGCACACCGCCACCACCACGGCGGCCACCGGCGTGAGCCGGCCCCGGGGGAGCAGGCGGGTGGCCAGCGCGTCGAGGGCCACGTGGCTGCGGAAGCCGGGGCCGCCCCGCCCGATGGACGAGGCCAGCACCCACCCGGCGCCCACCCCGGTGGCCCGCAGGACCCAGGAGCCGGCCCCGGCCGCCCCGTCGAACAGCTCGGTGCCGTACCAGAGGCACAGGCCCACGCCCAGGATGCCGGCCGCCCCCAGGCCCCGCACCAGGCCCACGGCCACGTTGCGGGCCCACCACCCCGGCGCCCAGGCCAGGCTGCGATGGGGCCGGACCAGCCGGTCGCCCACCGTGGCCAGGGCCGGGGCCACCCCGACGGCCAGCGCCAGGGTGACGGTCACCGGCTGGGCGCTGGCCAGCGCCACCGCGGCCAGCCCCAAGGGCAGCGTGACCCACCCCCGCCCCCGGGGCGGCGCGCCGACCCCGGGGGCGACGGGCACAGGAGCGGCGACCGGCGGGAGGGGCTCCCAGGAAGGGACGGGAGGCCCAGCGGGGGCGGCCGGCGCCGGCACCACCGCCCGGTGCCGGGCCGCCGGCGGGGGGCCGGGCGACGACGCCGCCGGGCCGGGGATGGCGGCGCCGGGACGACGGGGAGGCGGGTCCACGATCGTCACCGTGGTCGGGCTCGCCCGGGGATCGAGCACCTGGGGATCGAGCACCGTCGGCGGGTCGTCGAGGGCGGGCCGACGGGCGGCGGCCTCCCCGGGGGCGTCGGGGTCGAGGCCCAGGCGGGCCAGCAGGTCGCCCACCGAGGGGGGCCGGCGGTCGGGGTCGAGGGCCACCGCGGCGGCCAGGGCGTCGCTGACCGGCCGGCTCACCGAGGGGTTCAGGCGCCAGGCCGGCACCAGGTCGTCGTCCCGGGCCCGGTCCACGGCGCCGGCCGGAGCGTGCCCCGTGACCAGCCGGTACAGCGTGGCGCCCAGGGCGTAGACGTCGGAGCGGGGGCCGAAGCGGGCGGAGCCCTCGTACTGCTCGGGCGAGCCGTAGCCGGGGGTCACGATCCGGGTCATGGAAGTGGTGCGGTCGGCGGCGAAGGGCCGGGCCAGGCCGAAGTCGATCAGCACCACCCGGCCGTCGTCGGTGCGGACCAGGTTGGCCGGGCTGACGTCGCGGTGGAGCACGCCGGCCCGGTGCACCACGGCCAGGGCCGCCGCCACCTGCTCGGCCACGTGGAGGGCCTCGGCCTGGCTGAAGGGGCCCCGCCGGGCCCGCAGCTCCTGGGCCAGGGTGTGGCCCCGGAGGCGCTCCAGCACCAGGTAGGCGGTGCCGTTCTCCTCCATGGCCCCCCAGATGCGCACGATGCCGGGGTGGCCGAAGCGGGCCAGGGTGGTGGCCTCCCGCAGGAAGCGCTCCCGGGCCCGGGCGAAGCCGGCCTCGGCCCCCTCGGCCACCCGCACCTCCAGGCCCCGGCGGCCGGCTCCGTCGGGGAACAGCTCCTTGACCGCCACCGGGCGACGCAGCCGCTCGTCGGTGGCCGCGTAGGTGATGCCGAACCCGCCCCGGCCCAGCACCTCGCCCAGGCGGTAGCGCCCGTCGCCCAGCGTGGTGCCGGCCGGCAGGGCCACCGGCGCCCCGGCCACCTGGTCCCCGCCGGTCCCCTCGGGCTCGGGGGCCTGGTCCCCACCGAGGACAGGGGGGTGGACCGGGGACACCACGCCCAGAGGGTACGGCCGGGCGGCGCCGGTCACCCCGGCACCGGGGTGGGACGCCCACCCGTTCACGGGGCGGGGGGCCCGTCCCGGTCGTCGCCGGGGATGGCGTCGCCGTCCCGGTCGGGGGCCTCGTCACCGTCCACCGCCTCGGCGGCGTCGAGGATCTCGTCCAGCTCGAGGGGCGCCATGGCCAGGTCCAGGGCCGACCACAGCGTGCGGGCCACCGGGTAGAAGGCGATGGGGACCACCACGGCCAGGGCGACGGACACGGCCACGAAGCCGGCGACGCCCCCCTCGTGGCCGTTGGCCCGCCACAGGGCGTAGCCCATCACCACCACGAACAGCACCCCCAGGATGCAGCTCAGGTTCAGCAGGTAGACGCCGGTGAAGTAGCCCGGCTCGCGGGCGAAGAGCAGCCCGCACCGGGGGCAGCGGTCGTGGATCGACCAGTAGGTGCGGAACAGCCCCCCGCTCCCGCAGCGGGGGCAGCGGCGCCGCGCTCCCCGGCGCAGCAGGGTGCCCACCGGGGGCGGGCCGGCTCGGGCGTCGTCGGCGTGGAGGTCGGGGGCCATGGAGGGTGTCGTCGCTCGGGCGGCGGCCCGCCTACTCCACCTTCTGGAACTGCCGGACGGCGACGGCGAGCATGGCCACACCGAGCACGGCCACCAGGCCCAGCTGGCACAGCGTGGGGACCTCCCAACCCCACCAGGTGATGGGCGGGTTGAGGCGATCGAGGGCGCCGGGCGGGGCGTCGACCCGGCTGAAGGCCGCCGTCCGCACCGGGTGCACGGCGTAGGTGACGGGGTTGACCTTGACCAGGACGGCCAGCCAGCCCGGCAGGTCACCCACCGGGTACAGGGCGCCGGAGAGGAACGACAGGGGCAGGACCAGCATCTGCATGATGCCCATGACGGTCTGGATCTGCTGGATGCGGGCCACCACCACCAGCCCCAGGGCGGTCAGGGTGAACGACAGCAGGAACACCTCGGCCAGGATCACCACCACCAGCACCGGGGTGAGGCGCACGTGCACCACCGGGGCCAGGATCAGGATCACCACGCTCTGCACGGTGGCCACCGTGGCCCCACCCAGGGCCTTGCCCAGGATGATCGAGCCCCGCCGCACCGGGGCCACCAGCATCTCCCGCAGGAAGCCGAACTCCCGGTCCCAGACGATCGACACCGCCGAGAAGATGGCCGTGAACATGGTCGAGGTGGCCAGGATCCCCGGGTACATGAACGTCCGCAGGTCGATCCCGGCCGTGGTCCCCTCCGTCAGGGTCGAGAGACCGGTGCCCAGCACGAACAGGAACAGCACCGGCTGCACCAGGGCCGAGACGAACCGCAGCCGGTCCTGGGCGAAGCGGATCAGCTCCCGGTGCATGACGACCTTGACGGCCTGGAGGTCGCGGCGCAGGCCGGGCTCGGCCACCATCACCGGCACCACGGAGGTCGCGGCGCCGGGCTCGGAGGTGGGGGTGGGGGCGGTCGTGGTCACGGGGTCACCGCCGGCTCTGGGCGAAGGGGTTGAACATCCCCGGCGCCTGCTCGGCGTCGCGGATGGTCCGCCCGGTGTAGGACAGGAAGACGTCGTCCAGGGTGGGGCGGCGCACGTTGATGGAGGTGACGGCCACGCCCAGGCCGGTCACCACGGCGGGGACGAAGGCCTCGCCGTCGGGCACCTTGACCTCGATGCCGTCCTCCACCGCCACCGCCTCCAGGGCGAAGCGGTCCCGCAGGGCGACGGTGGCGGCCCCGTCGTCCACGGTGCGGAGCCGGACGGTGTCGGTGTCGACCGAGGCCTTGAGCCCGTCCGGCGTGTCGAGGGCGATGATCCGGCCGGTGTCGATGATGGCGATGCGGTCGCAGTTCTCGGCCTCGTCCATGTAGTGGGTGGTGAGGAAGATGGTGATGGCCTCGGTGCGTCGCAGCTCGTCGATGTACTCCCAGATGGAGCGGCGGGTCTGGGGATCGAGGCCCACGGTGGGCTCGTCCAGGAACAGAACCCGGGGCGAGTGCATGAGGCCCCGGGCGATCTCCAGCCGCCGCTTCATCCCGCCCGAGAAGTTCTGCACCTTGGAGCCCCGCCGCTCCCACAGGCCCACCATCTCCAGCACCCGCCGGAGCCGGTCGTCGAGCACCTCGCGGGGGATGCCGTAGAGCTCGGCGTGGAACCGCAGGTTGCGCTCGGCCGTGAGGTACTGGTCGAGGGTGGTGTCCTGGAACACCAGCCCGATGTGGCGGCGCACCTGGTCCCGCTGGCTGACCACGTCGAAGCCGGCCACCGCGGCGGTGCCTTCGGTGGGCTCGGCCAGGGTGCAGAGGATCTTGATGGTGGTGGACTTGCCGGCCCCGTTGGGGCCCAGGAAGCCGAAGGTCTCGCCCGGGGTGACGTCCAGGTCGATGCCGTCGACGGCGGTGAAGTCGCCGAAGCGCTTGCGCAGGCCCCGCACCCGCACAGCGCCGGTGGTCACGTCCATCTCGCTCCCCGTCCGGCGCCGTCGCCGCGCCTCGTGCTCATGGGCCCCAACCCTAGGGACCCGGTCAGCGGACGGTGGCCGCGGCGTCCACCGGCTCCAGGTGGGTGCCGGCCGCCACCTCGACGCCGGCGGCCAGGCGCCGGCCCGCCCCGACCAGCACCGGGTGCCGGGCCTGCGGGGCGCCCAGGCGGGCCCGGGCCCCGATCCAGGCCCGCTCGGCCACCACGGCCCGGGCCACCGACGCCCCCGGCCCCACCTTCACGTCCTCCATGAGCACGCTGTGGCGCACCTCGGCCCCCGCCTCCACCACCACGCCGGGGCCGAGGACGGAGTCGACCACCGTCCCCCGCACCACCGCCCCGCCGCACACCCACGACCCGTCGATCCGGGCCGAGGCCTCGATCCGGGCCGGGGCCCGGGGTACCGCCGCGCTCAGCACCGGCCACGACGGGTCGTCGAGGCGCATCGGAGGGCGGGGCCGCAGCAGCTCGAGCTGGGCGTCGAGGTAGGCCCGGGGCGTGCCCAGATCCCGCCAGTGGCCGTGGTGGGCCAGGGCCCGAGCTCGGCCCCGGTCCACGAAGGCCGGCACCAGCGCGTCGCCGTAGTCCCCGACGGGCTCGTCGGCCCGGGCCAGCTCGCCCAGCACGTCCAGCAGCACGTCGGGCGCGTAGGCGAAGACCTCGGTGGCCGCCGTGCGGTGGGGTGGGTCGTCGGGCTTGTCGTGCAGGCCGGTGACCCGGCCGTCGCCGGCCACGTCGACCAGGGCGTGGCGGGTCGGGTCCTGGGTGCGGGCCAGCTCGGTGGTGACGATGGTCAGCTCCGCCCCCGAGGCCAGGTGCTCGTCGGCCACCGCCCCCAGGTCGATGGCGGTCAGGTGGTCGGCCGAGGCCACCAGCACCACGTCGGGGTCGAAGGCCGCCACCAGCCGGGCCTGGCGGGCCAGGGCGTCGGCGTTGCCGGCCGCGAAGCCCTCGCCGGTGTCGCCCTGGTACGGCGGCAGGACCTGGAGCCCGCCCCGGCTGCGGTCCAGGTCCCACGGCCGGCCCCCGGCCAGGTGCTCGTTGAGGAGGTGGGGCTCGTACTGCTGCACCACCCACACGTCGCGCAGGCCGCTGTGGGCGGCGTTGGACAGCATGAGGTCGATCAGGCGGTAGGCGCCGCCCACCGGGAGGCTGGGCTTGGCCCGCCCGGTGGTGAGCACGTCGAGGCGCGAGCCCTGGCCGCCGGCCAGGACGATGAGCAGGGGGCGGCGGGCCACGGGCCTCCTCCGGTCGTCGGGGTCCTCCCGGTCTAGCGGGTGGGGGCGATGGCCGGGCGCCGGGCCCGGCGCCTGCCACCATGGCGCCCGTGCTCCCACGACCGCCCTGGTGGCGTGCCCTGGCCGTCCTGGTGGCGGTGGCCCTGGTGGCCGGCTGCTCCCGGGGCGACGACGGGGCCACGGCGCCGGCGCCGCCCTCCACCGGCGGCCCGACCGGGTCGGCCGCCCCCACCGGGGGGCGACCCGGGGACCGGCCGCCGGTCGACGACGGGGGCCCGGCCGACCCCGCGGCCCACGCCACCCTCGGCTCGTGGGAGCGGTGCCGGGGCGCCTTCCAGTGCGCCACCCTGACCGTGCCCCGGGACTGGTCGGAGCTCGACGGGCCGACCCTGGACCTGGCCGTGATGCGCCGGCCGGCCACCGGCGAGCGCATCGGCTCGCTGCTGCTGAACCCCGGCGGCCCCGGCGCCTCCGGCCGCGACTTCCTGGAGGGCTTCACCTCCCTGCCCACCGGTCTCGGCGACCGCTTCGACGTGGTCGCCTGGGACCCGCGGGGCACCGGCGGCTCCCAGCGCATCGACTGCACCTCCGACGAGGAGCTGCTGGGCGCCGAGATCGACCCCACCCCCGAGGACCCGGCCGACGTCGCGGCCATCCGGGCCGACGCCCAGGAGGGCCTGGACGCCTGCCTGGCCGCCGTCGGGGACCTGCTGGAGGTGGTGGGCACCCGCTCCACGGTGCGCGACCTCGACGCCCTGCGGGGCGCCCTGGGCGACGACGCCCTCACCTACCTGGGCTACAGCTACGGCACCACCATCGGCCTGGAGTACCTGCGCCGCTACCCCCACCGGGTGCGGGCCATGGTGCTCGACGGCGTGTCGCTGCCGGGTGTGGACCCGGTGGAGGACGTCCACGTCCAGGCCCAGGGCTTCGAGCGCACCCTCGGGGCCTACCTGGCCGCCTGCCCCCGGCGCCCCGGCTGCCCCCTGGGCCAGGACCCCCGGGCCACGCTGGCGGACGTGGTGGCCCGCCTGGAGGCCGAGCGGGTCCCCGCCTCCTACGCCCTGGGAGCCGACGGCGCCCAGCGGCAGGGCACGGCCGGGGTGGGCGAGCTGTACGTGGCCGTGGCCGTGTCGCTCTACAGCGAGCAGGGCTGGGGCCAGCTCGACCGGGCCCTGGCCGAGGTGCTGGGCCCCGAGCCGGCGGGCCGGACCCTCCTGTCCCTGCGCGACTCGTACTACGGCCGGACCGCGGAGGGCGCCTGGCACGACGACGCCGACGCCCGGGGCGCCATCCGCTGCGCCGACCAGGAGGCCCGGGCGGCCCAGCCCGAGGGCGACCCGGCCCTGGCCGACCGCTGGGGGGCCGAGCTGCCGTTCTGGGGCCGCTGGTTCGCGGTCGGCACGCCCGGGTGCTGGGGCCTGCCCCCCGCCACCGAGCCGTTGGCGACCCTGGCCGACGGGGCCGTGGCCGACGCCCCACCGGTGGTGCTGGTGGGGTCCACCGAGGACCCGGCCACCCCCTACCAGCAGGCCCGGGACGCCCACCGCGTCGTCGAGGGCTCCCGCCTGGTCACCTACGAGGGGCCCGAGCACACCGCCTACCGCTCCCTCACCGACTGCATCGACAACCCCGTCACCGCCTACCTGGTCGCCCTCACCCTCCCCCCCGCCGACCTCCGCTGCCCGGGCTGAGCGACCTCAGCCCGGCGTGTCGGCCAGGAGGGCGACCAGGCCCCGGCGGCCGTCGACGCCCAGCTCGGCGTAGGAGCGGTGGAGGTGGTTCTCCACGGTGCGCACGGCGATGGCCAGGCGCTCGGCGATCTCGCCGTTGCTGAGGCCCTCGGCGGCCAGCAGCACCACCTCCCGCTGGCGGGGGCCCAGGCCGGCCAGCAGGGCCCGGGCCGGGGGGACGTCGGCCGGGACGCCCTCGGAGGCGGCCACGCTGCGGGCCGCCAGCTCCTCGGCGCTGCGGGCCAGGCCCCGGCGGCCCTCGGCCCCGGCCTCGGCGGCCACCGCCCGGGCCACGGCCAGGGCCAGGCCGTGGGCCCCGACCTCGGCCACCGCGGCCGCCCCGGCCAGGCGCGCCCCGCCGTCGCCGGCCAGGGCGGCGGCGGCGTCGGCCACCCGGGCCCGGTGGAGCAGGCCGTCCACCCCCTCCGCCGCGGCCAGGCGGGTGGCGGCCGCGGTGGCGGCCCGGGTGGCCGGGGCCGTCACCACCAGCTCGTGCCACAGCACCACGGCCACGCCGGCGGCGCCGTCGTCCCAGGCCCGGTCGGCCCCGTCGGCCAGGAGGCGCTCGGCCGCCGTCAGCTCCCCGCCGGCCGCCCGCAGGCCGGCCCGCAGGCGCAGCTCGTCGGCCACCAGGAAGCGGTCGTCGACGGGCTCGTCGGTGTCCATGCCGTCCAGGGCGGCGAGCATGGCGGCCGCCTCGTCGCGCCGGCCCTGGCCGGCCAGGGCCAGGCCCAGGCCGATCAGCGCCCACCGGCGCCGGCCCCGGGTCTGCAGGTCACGCTCGATGAGCCGGGCCTCGGCCAGCCATCGGGCCGCGCTGAGGGCCCGCCCGCCCATCTCCAGGACCCGTCCCCGGGCCCAGGCGGCCACCGCCTGGCCGGTGAGCAGCGAGGCGTCGACCGACCGGCGGTAGGTGTCCTCGGCCAGGGCCCCGGCCCCGGCCAGGTCGCCGGCCTCGGCCAGGCCCATGATGCGGGTCAGGAGCAGGTTGGTGGCGAAGGTGGCCCGGCCGAAGCCCTCGGGCAGCCCCTCCAGGGCGGCCAGGCCCCGCTCGGCGTGGGCCACCGCGGCCTCGGGCCGCCCCATCCCGATGAGGCCGGCCCCGGCCGCGAAGGCGGCCCGGGCCACCTCCCGGGGGTGGCGGGCCTCGGCCAGCAGGTGCTCGGCCTCGGCCACGGCCCGGCGGGGATCGCCGGTGAAGGCGGCCAGGGCGGCGGCGTCGGCGGCCAGCTCGGCCCGGCGCTCCGTCACCGTCACCGTGGCCGAGGCGGGCGAGCGGCCCAGGGCGGCCGAGGCGTCGCGCAGCAGCTCCCGGGCCTCCCGGCCCCGCCCCAGCCCCCAGGCCCGGTTGAAGGCCAGGGCCAGGGCGATGAGGCCCACCAGGGAGGCCTCCTCCTCGCCGGCCGGGGGCGGGCCGCCGGCCAGCAGCGGGTCGACGACCCGGGAGAAGGTCTCGTCCGCGCCGGCGAAGCGGCCCACCGCGTTCTGGATCTCGCCCAGCAGCAGGAGGGCGGCCACCCCGCCCCCGGCGTCGACGGCCCGGCGGGCCAGGTCCTCGGCCCGGTCGAACTCCCCGCGGCGACGGGCCTCGCGGGCGGCCCGGGCCAGCAGGTCGGCGGCCACCTCGCCCCCGGCCGCCACCCGCCAGGCCACCACCCGCAGCACGTCGACCTCGGCCCCGTCCGAGGCCTCGGCCGCGTCGGCCAGCCGCCGGGCGTGGTGCCGGCGGGCGATGGGGCCCAGCCCGGCCCGCAGGGCCTCGCCGTACACCGGGTGCGAGGGCCGCACCACGGGCCGGCCCAGCACCGTCTCCCGGGCCACCAGGCCCGAGCGCTCCAGCTGGCCCAGCACGGCCGGGCCGACCAGGGCGTCGGCCAACGGCACGGGCAGCACCTCGGCCACCGCCACCAGCTCCAGGCCGTCGCGGCCGTCCCGGTCGAGCTGGGCCACCCGCTCGGTGACCACGTCACCCAACCGGCCCAGGGGTCGCTGGCCCTCGTCGAGCGACCAGATGCCGTCGACCTGGCGGAGGGCACCCCCGCTCCCGGCCGCAGCCAGGGCCTCGCGGAGCAGCAGCGGGTTGCCCCGGGTGGCGGTGGCCAGCACCCGGGTGGTGCCCCCGGCCACCGGCCCGCCCAGCGTGGCCACCAGCAGCTCGGCCACACCGTCGTCGTCGAGGTCGCCCAGGGTGATCTGCACGATGCCCGGCGCCGTCCACGGGGGGCCCAGGGGTGGGTGCGGGCTGCGGGCCGTCCCCACCACCCGGGCCACCCGCCGCTCGACCAGGGCCCGGACCACGCCGTGGGACTGGGGGTCGAGGAGGTCGACGTCGTCCACCACCAGCAACAGGGGGGCGTCGCCGGCCGCGGCGGCCAGGTCGGCCACCACCCGGTCGACCACGCCGTCCCGGCGGTCGCCGCCCCGCACCCCGCCGGGGGCGATGGCGGCCAGGGCCCCGAGGGGGATGTCGGCGGTGGCGGCGGTGGCGATGGCTCGCAGCACCACGGTGCCGGCCGCGGCCCGGCGGCTCATGACCTCGGCCGCCAGGCGGGACTTGCCCACCCCGATGGGCCCGGCCACCAGCACGCCCCGCCCCTCGGGGGCGTCGAGCACGGCGGCGATGGCGGCCAGCTCCGGGGCCCGCCCCACCAGCGGGGGCGTGGCCAGGGCCCGCAGCGACGGCGGCTCGGCCGGCCGGTCCACCGGCTCAGCCCAGGAGGGCACGGAGCTGGGAGATGGACAGGACGTTGCCCCCCCGGGCCCGGGAGCCGGCCCGCACCCGCTCGTCGTTGCTGGCCACCACCACGACCCGGTCGGGGGGCTCGGCGTCGACCATGTCCAGGAGCACGTCGTCGGCCTCCACCCCCTCGTCGGTGAAGCGGACCCGCACCTGCCGGGTGACGCCCTGCACCGACGCCGCCACCCCGTCGAAGACGGCCACCGCCTCGACCCCGGATCGAGCCTCCAGGACGGCCAGGCCGCTCACCAGGCGTTGGCGCTGGTCGGCCAGCGGGGTGTCGGGCCACATGGCCAGGGAGGCGTTGTAGCCGTCGACCAGCAGGATGGCCCCGGGCCGGCGGACGAGGTGGTCGGCGGCCTCGGCGGTGTCGTCGTGGATGCCGCCGGGCAGGCGGGCCGGGCGGCGCCGGGCCCGGGCCGGCGGGCGGGCCGGGGGCGACCCCTCCGGGGGCCCGCCGGCCTCGACGGCGGCGTCGGGTTCCTCGTCCGGGGCCTCGGTCCCGTCGCCGGGACCGGCCGGCGCCGGTTCGGTCGGCGCCGTCGGCTCGGTCGGCTCGGCCAGGGCGGCCACCGCGGCCAGGGCGGCGTCCAGGGCGGTCGAGGCGTCGGTGGCCTGGGCCACGGCCCGGGCCAGGGCCGCCCGGTCGACCTCGGCCCGCCGCGCCGCCTGACCCGTCCCACCCTCTCGCAGCTCCCGGAGCTGCTCGTGGGCTCGGGCGTGGGCCTCCTCCAGCTGCTTCAGGGCCCGGACGGCCTCGGTCCGCTCGTCCTCGGCGGCCCGGGCCCGGTCCTCGGCCTCGTCGGCCGCCTGGCGGGCCGCGGCCAGGTCCTGGCGGGTGGCGGCCAGCTCCTGCCGGAGGTCGGTGGCCTCCAGGCGGGTCCGCCCGGCCTGGGCCACGGCCCGGTCCCGGGAGTCCTCGGCCGACCGGCGGGCCCGGCGCTCCCGGGTGAGCTTCTGGCGGACGTCGGCCTCCTCGACATCGGCCGCCTCCACCTGCACCATCTCCTCCAGGGCCGCCTCCCACCCGTCGGGCCGCTCCAGCCACAGCCGCTGGGCCGGGGTCAGCTTCTCCAGCTCCACCAGCAGGGCCACCCGGGACCGGAACGGGTCGTCGTCACCGGCCCGGTCGGCGGCGGCCAGGGCCCGGGGGCCGAGGCGGCTCAGGCGCACCACCGGCCGCAGCGGCAGGGGCACGAGGGACGGGTCGGTCTCCATGTCGTGGCGGGCCACGCCGATGGCCAGCTCCAGGAGGTCGTGGAGCAGGACGCTCCGGGCCTTCTGGAGGGACTTGGGGCCGGGGGCCGACACGGTGCGCTCGGTCCTGGCCGGCCGTCAGGCCCCGGCGAGGGCCTCGACCGCGCCGGACGGCCCGCACCAGGCGCACTCGACCACCTCGACCACCTCGCCCAGCACCTCCGTGCGCTCCACGGTGAGGTCGCCCCCCACCGTGTAGTGGTGGAAGGCCCGGGTACGGCGGGTGGCGGTGACGTCGAAGCGGGTGAGGTTGCCGCACGACGTGCAGCGGTAGCGGGTGGGCGGCCGCGGGTCGCCGGTCACGGGGGCCGAGGGGGAGGGATCGGGCATCGCCCGGCATCGTACCGACGCGTACCACCCCGACCGGTGCGGGCAGCCGATGACACCGGGATGACCCGTTGACGACGAACACAGGTTCGCCCTAGCGTCGAACACGTGTCCGCCCCCCGCCGCTCCCCCGCCGGGCCCGGGGGGCAGGCCTCCTTCGACGACCTGGGCACCCCCCTGCACCAGGTCACCTTCTGCGTGATCGACATCGAGACCACGGGGGGCCGGGCCACCGACGGCGGCATCACCGAGGTGGGGGCGGTGAAGCTCCGGGGCGGGGAGTGCGAGGGCACGTTCCAGACCCTGGTCAACTGCGGCCAGGCCATCCCCCCGGCCATCACCGTGCTGACCGGCATCACCGACGCCATGGTGCTGCCCGCCCCCCGCCTCGGCCCGGTGCTGTCGGCCCTGCGGGAGTTCGTGGGCGACGCCGTCATCGTGGGCCACAACGTGCGCTACGACCTCGGCTTCCTGAACGCCGCCTACGAGGCCCACGGCTCGACCCGCTTCCCCAACCGGTGGGTCGACACCTGCGCCCTGGCCCGGCGCCTGGTCCGTGACGAGGTGCCGAACTGCAAGCTCGGCACCCTGGCCTCGCGCCTGCGGCTCGACCACCAGCCGTCGCACCGGGCCCTCGACGACGCCCTGGCCACCGGCGACCTCCTCCACGTCCTGCTGGAGCGGGCCGCCGGGCTGGGGGTGCTGGGCCTGGACGACCTGCTGGCCCTGCCCACCATGGGCGGCCACCCCCAGGCCGCCAAGCTGGCCCTGACCCGGCACCTGCCCCGGGCCCCCGGGGTCTACCGCTTCCGCGACCGGGGCGGGCGGTTGCTGTACGTGGGCAAGGCCACCGACCTGCGGTCCCGGGTGCGGTCCTACTTCTCGGGCGACGACCGCCGGAAGGTCGGGCAGCTCCTGCGGGAGGTCGAGGCGGTCGACGCCATCGTGTGCACCAGCCCCCTGGAGGCGTCGGTGCTGGAGCTGCGCCTCATCCGGGCCCTCGACCCCCGGTTCAACCGCCAGGGCCGGGCCCGGGGCGGGCCGGTGTGGGTGAAGCTCACGGCCGAGCGGTTCCCCCGCCTCTCCGTCGTGCGCCAGGTGCGGCCCGACGGGGCCGACTACCTCGGGCCCCTGCCGTCGACCCGGGCCGCGGCCCGGGTGGTGGAGGCCGTCCACACCGCGCTGCCCATCCGGCGCTGCTCGGGCGCCCCGGGCCGGCGGGCCGCCCGCTGCGCCCCGGCCCAGATCGGGCGGGCCCTCTGCCCCTGCGCCGGCGACCTGGCCGAGGACGAGTACCGGGCGGTGGTGGCGGCCGTGCGGGCCGGCTGGGACGGGCGCCCCGACCTGCTCCTGGCCCCCCTGGCCCGGCGCATGGAGGTCCTGGCCGCCGGCGAGCGCTTCGAGGAGGCGGCCGAGGTGCGGGACCGGGCCGCCGCGGTGGTGGCCGCGCTGCGGCGGGGCCGGAGGCTGGCCGCCCTCGCCGCCAGCGGGCGCACCGAGCTGGCCCTGCCCGGGGGGGCCGGCGCCGTGCTCGACGGAGGGGTGCTGACCAGTGCCTGGGGGGCCGACGGCCAAGTGCGGGCCCTCGACGTGGTGGCCGGCGTGCCGCCCCCGGTGGCCGACGGCCCGGGGGGGCCGGGCACGGCCGCGGTCGACGCCGAGCGCCTGTGCGTGGCCGCCTGGCTGGACCGGGCCGCCGGTGCCGTCCGGGTGGTGCACAGCGAGGGTGGCCTGGCCTCGGCGTGGCCGGCGCTGCCCCGGTTCCAGGCCCTCCCGCCCCGGCCCACGGCTCCCTCGGCGCCGGCCGGGGCAGCCGGGGCGGGAGCCGGGTCCGCCCGCGCCGCCGGACGGCGCTCGGGTCGGCCCCGGCCCGAGATCCCCGCCAGCGCCCTGGCCCGGTCCGGCGCCTGAGCCCACCGGGGTGGCGCCCCAGAGGCGAACGGTGGCCCACCCCACGGGCGCGAGCCGGGTCACCGGTACCCTGGCCCGGTGGACGCCTTGGCCGCCGCCCTGATCGTCGCCCTGGTCCTGACCCTGCTGATGGCGCTGGCCGCGGTGGTGGCCCTGCTGGTCGGCCTGCGGCGCCTGGAGCGGCGCAACCGGGTCAGCCCCGACGTGCCGTCACCGGCCCCGTCGTCGTGGGGGGCCGGGCACCCGTCGGCCCCGGCCCGGCTCCACCGGCGGCTGCGCTCGGCGGTGGCCGCGTCCCGGGCCGCCTGCGCCACCGCGCCCTCCGCCCCCCGCCTGGCCGAGCTCACCGCCGAGTTGGAGGCCGAGGCCGTGGCCCTGGACGGGCAGATCGTGGTGGTGGCCCACCTGCCGGCGCGGAGCCGGCGGGTCCCGTTGGCCGGCCTGGCCGCCCGGGTGCGCCAGGTCGAGCAGGTGGCGTCGCAGGTGTCCCTGCTGGCCGTCCGGGCCCAGGCTCCGATGGTGGCCGCCGGCCAGGCCTCGGCCCTGGACGAGCTGGCCCGCCAACTCGACCTGCTGGAGCAGGCCCGCACCGAGGTGGCCGACATCGAGGCCGCGGCCGGCGTGGCTCGCCCCAGCCCCTACGCCGACCCCGGTTCCTAGGTCAGAGGCCGGCGGTGCGGGCGGCGACGGACGTGGTGACCAGGCGGTCGAGGGCGGCGGCCGCCGCCCCCGAGTCGAGGGCGGCCCCGGCCCGCTCGATGCCGTCGGGGTAGTCGTCCACCTGCCCGGCGGCCACCAGGCCGGCGGCGGCGTTGAGGACCACGATGTCGCGGTGGGGGCCGGCCTCGCCGGCCAGCACGGCCCGGGCCAACCGAGCGTTGGTGGCCGGGTCGCCGCCCCGCAGGTCCTCCAGGCGGGCCGGGCCCAGGCCGAAGGCCAGGGGGTCGACGGTGAGGGGGCGGATCGCGCCGTCGGTCACCTCGACCACGTTGGAGGTGGTGGTGATGGTGATCTCGTCCAGCCCGTCGCCGCCGTGGACGACGAAGGCCCGCTCGGCCCCGTGGGCCAGCAGCACCTCGGCCATGCGCTCGGCCATGGTGGGGTCGCCCACCCCGACCACGTAGCGGCGGACCCGGGCCGGGTTGGCCAGGGGCCCGAGGATGTTGAACACGGTGGGCACCCCCAGCTCCTTGCGGGTGGGCCCGGCGTGGCGCATGGAGGCGTGGTACCGGGGGGCGAAGCAGAAGCCGATGCCGGCCTCGGCCACGCACCGGGCCACCCCCTCGGGCCCCAGGTCGATGACCACGCCCAGGGCCTCCAGCAGGTCGGCCGAGCCGCACGACGACGAGGCGGCCCGGTTGCCGTGCTTGCACACCCGGGCCCCGGCGCCGGCCACCACGATGGCGGCCAGGGTGGAGACGTTGATGGAGTGGCTGCGGTCGCCACCGGTGCCGACGATGTCGACCACGCCGTCGAGGTCGGGCAGGGGCACCCGCTCGGCGGCGGCCAGCATGGCGTCCAGCATCCCCCCCATCTCGGCCGCGGTCTCCCCCTTCATGCGCAGCGCCACGATGAAGGCGGCGATCCGGGCCGGGCTGGCCTGGCCGGCCAGGATCTCGGCCATGGCCGCCCGGGCCTCGACCGGGGTGAGGTCGCGCCGCTGGGTCAGTGCCCCCAGGACCCCGGGCCACCCCCCCACCTCGTCCAGCGACGGCGTGTCGTCAGCGGGAGCAGCAGCGTCAGCGACCATGGCCCGGCAACCTAGAGCACCCCGGCGGGGACCCCGTGGGGGTTCAGTCCCACCACAGGTGGCCGGCCAGGACGCCCTTGCCGATGAGGCCGAGCTGCACCTGGGTGGTGCCCTCCACGATGGTGAGCTGCTTGGCGTCGCGGTAGTACAGCTCGGTCATGTGGTCCTTCATGTAGCCGGCCGCGCCCAGCATCTGGAGGCACACGTTGGAGGCCTGCACCGCCACCTCGGTGGCCTTGTACTTGGCCATCGACAGGTAGGGCACGAACTCCTTGGTGAACTTGCCCTCGTCGGCCATGACCGCGGCCCGGTAGGTGAGGAGGCGGGCGGCCTCGATCTCGGTGGCCAGCTTGGCGATCTCCCACTGGGTGCCTTGGAACTCCGCGATGGTCTTGGTGAAGGCGGCCCGCTCCTTCACGTACTCGGTGGCGTACATGAGGGCCCCCTCGGCCAGGCCGATGCCCCGGGCGGCCACGATGGGGCGCATGGAGTTGAGGCCCTGCATGGCCGCCTGCCAGCCCCCGATCTCGCCGATGACGTTGGCCGCCGGCACCCGCGCCCCGTCCAGCAGCAGCTCGCCGGTGGCCACGCCCCTGACGCCCATCTTCTGGTCGAGGGTGCCGACCTGGACCCCGTCCCAGCCCCGCTCGACCACGAAGGCGGTGATGGAGTCGTGGTCCCGGCTGGCCGGGTCGGCCGAGGTCTTGGCGAACACCGTGTACCAGTCGGCCTGGGCCACCCCGGAGATCCAGCACTTGGTGCCGGTCAGCACCCAGTCGTCGCCGTCGGGCACCGCCTTGGCGCGCATGCCCATGACGTCGCTGCCGGCCTGGGGCTCGGACAGGCAGAAGGCCCCCCGCTTCTCGCCGGTGGCGATGGGGGCCACGTAGCGCTCGTTGAGGTCGCGGCTGCCGGCGATCATCACCGGGCCGGTGGGCAGCCGGGTCAGGAGGAGCATCAGGGCCGCGGTGTTGGAGTACTTGGCCACCTCCTCCATGGCGATGGTCAGGCCCAGGATGCCGGCCCCGCCGCCGCCCAGGTCCTCGGGGATGCACAGGCCCAGCAGGCCCGTGTCGCGGAACACCTCGAAGATGTCCTGCGGGTACTCGTTGGACTCGTCGATCTCCCGGGCCCGAGGCTTGACCTTGTCCTGGGCGATGCGCCGGCAGGTCTCCTGCAGGGCGGTGAGCTCGTCGGAGAACGTGAAGTCCATGGCCGGCGACGGTACCGGTCAGCGCAGGGGCAGGCGCAGCTCGACCTCACGGATGGCGGGGGCGGGCTCGTACGGCCGTTCGGCGCCGGTGGGGACGAAGCCGAGGGCCTCGTGGAAGGCCCGGGCGTGGGCGTTGCGCTCCACCAGCCACTGGCGGACCTCGACGGCGTTGGCCCTGACCGCCCAGTCCCGGACCGCGCCCACCAGGGCGTCGGCCACGCCGATGCGGCGGAACGGCGGGGCGGACCACAGGGAGGTGAGGGTCACGGCCCCGTCGTCGGTGCGGAAGGCGCTGACCATGCCGGCGGTGTCGGGGCCGACCTCGGCGAACCAGGTGGCCTGGTCGTCGGCCCCGCTGTGGGCCTCGGCCACCCGGGTCCAGGCCTCCACGGGACGGGCCCGGGCCGCCTCCAGGTTGGTGGTGAAGGTGCCGGGGCTGTCGGCGATGGCGGCCAGGCGGACCTCCCGGAGGAGGGGCCCGTCGCTCTCGGTGATGCGGCGGATGCGGACCTCGACGCCGGGGGCGGGGCCGGCGACCTCACCGGCGGGGATGGGGTCGCCCGGGGCGGTGGCGTCGGAGGGCATGGTGGCGGGGACCGGTCCGGGGCTCAGGCCGAGCGCCGACGCTGCCGGATGATCCGGCGCCTCTCCCGCTCGGAGCACCCGCCCCAGATGCCCTCCTTCTCCCGGACGCCGAGGGCGTGCTCCAGGCACAGGTCGACCACCGGGCACTGTGCGCACACGGCCTTGGCGTCGAGGCACTCGTCCTCGTCGTCCGCCGGGTAGAAGATGCTCGGGTCGAGGCCCTTGCAGGCGGCCTGCCTGCGCCAGGGCGGGGTGCTCGTGGTCGCGTCGCTCACGGATCGTTCTCTCTCGGGGCCCCGGCCCACGGTGGGTGCCCGCGGGGGTGCAGCCAGGGAAGGGGCGAGTATCGCCGTGCCCCGGGCCACGTGTCCAGACCGATCCGGCCGGAGCCGAGGGGACCTCACGTCCCCCGCAGGTCGGCCAGGAGCTCGGCCCGGGTCTCGTCGCCCAGCATCGTCTCCTCGTCGTAGGCCGGGTGGGCCACGGCCAGGCGGACCGGCCCGGCCTCCACCGCGTCGACCTGTTCGGGGGTGAGGCTGAAGTGCACGTAGTGGACCGCGGCGGTGATCTCGTCCCGGGTGAGCTGGCTGGCGTGGGCCGGGTCGACCTGGCAGCGCGCGACGGCGCCGTCGCCGTCCCCGGCGGCGCTCAGGCGCAGCTCGACGGAGGTCTCGATGCCGACCAGCTCGGGCAGCCACCGGCGCATGGCGTCGTCATCGGTCAGCTCGATGAACAGGCTGGCGGCCAGGTGGCCGGGCTCGGGCACGAGGGGGTTGTAGACGTCGAGCTCCTCCTGGATGCCCTCGTCGGTGCCGATGCGCTCGACCCGGGCCATCTCCTGGATCTGGAAGCGGACGGTGTCACGGTTCTCGAACACCAGGGTGACGAAGGGCCCCACCCCCACCCGGCGGCGCTTCTTGAGGGCGATGACGTGGCGCCGGAAGGCGTCGCGCTCGCGCTCGTACGCCCGTTGGTCGGCGATGTCGTCGATGGTCAGCTTGGCCATGGGGGGCCTCCTAGTGGCTGGTGGCGCCGGGCTCGGGGTCGATGGCGTAGGCCCGGGCCAGGACCTGGACGGGGTGCGAGGGCCGGGCCCCGGTCTCCAGCTCGATGGCCCCGTTGGCCAGGCTGCAGTCGCCGCACACCACGCGGGCGCCGCTCTTCTCGACGCCAGCGGCCAGCTTGCGGGCCACCTTGCGGGCGTCCTCCATGTTCTCGGCCCGCAGGCCCCAGGTGCCGTCGATGCCGGAGCACTCGGCCACCAGGCGCACCTTGGTGCCGGTCTGCTTGAGCAGGTCCCGGCTCTTGAACCCGATGTTCTGGGCCCGCAGGTGGCAGGCCCCGTGGTAGGTCACCTCGTCGGGCACCTCGCCGGTGAAGTCGGTGTCGAGGTCGGGGCCGCCGCCCTTGTGGACACGGCTCCACAGGAACTCCGCGGCGTCCATGGTCCGGGCCGCCACCAGCTCGGCGTCGGCCCCGCCCACGTAGTCGCGGTAGTCGTTCTTGAGGACGAAGCTGCAGGTGGGCTCGGGCACGACCACGGTGGAGGGCCGGCCCTGGTCGTCGCTCCGGCGCAGGGCCCCGGCCAGCACCTCCACGTTGCCCCGGGCCATCTTGGAGAAGCGGGCCAGGTCCCCCTGGTGGAGGGCGGGGGCGCCGCAGCACTGCTGGCCGGGGGGCAGGTCACAGCCCACGCCGTTGCGGTCGAGCACCTTCACCAGGTCCTGGCCGATGGCCGTGTCCTGGTACTCGACCAGGCAGGTGGGGAACAGGGTGGCGTGGGCGTCGCGGCCCTCGACCTCGGCCGGGGCGCCGTCACGGCGGGCGAACCAGGTCGAGAAGCGGGCCTTGGCGTACGGCGGCAGCACCCGCTGGGAGGAGATGCCGACCGTGGCCTCCATGGCCTTGCGGGGCAGGGTCTCGGGGGTGGCGACGGCCCGGTTGGCCAGGCCGGAGAGGGCGCTGCCCACCTTGCCGGTGAGGTCGGTGCGGCCCAGGGCCTGGTCGGTGAGCCGGGTGCGGAGGCTCTTGCCGCCGCCGGCGTGCTGCACGGCCTTGGCCCGCAGCATCAGGCGGGGGAAGTCGAGGGCCCACTCGTGCTTGCCCGGCGTGTACGGGCAGTTCAGCTCCCCGCACAGCTTGCAGTTGTAGCACTGGTCCACGACCTGGAACCGCTCCTGGTCGGTGAGGCGCTCGGAGTCCTGGTCGTCGTGCTGGTCGATGGCCGCGAACAGGGTCGGGAAGGCCGGGCAGAACTTGAAGCAGAGGCGGCAGCCGTGGCACAGGTCGTAGACCCGGTTCATCTCCTCCCGCAGGTCACCGGTGTCCAGGTAGGCGGGGTGGAACGGGTCGTAGGTGGTGGTCACGGAGCCTCCCGGGGCGGGGGTCGTGGCGATGCGGCGAGAGCGGCCGGCGCCACGGTGGCGGGTGCGGTCGGGGGACAGGGCGCAGGCGGGAGGCGAGCGGGCCGCCACCCCGGCCGCGCCCCGCCAGGGGCCCGGCCGGGGGTGGATCCGGTGGCCGGCTCAGGGGTGGCTCAGGACAGGGCCTCGAGGCCCTGCTGGAAGCGACCGGCGTGGCTCTTCTCGGCCCGGGCCAGCGTCTCCAGCCACTCGCCGATCTCCTCGAAGCCCTCGTCGCGGGCGGTCTTGGCGAAGCCCGGGTACATCTGGGTGTACTCGTAGGTCTCGCCGGCGATGGCGGAGCGGAGGTTGTCCTCGGTCTCCCCCACCGGCTCGCCGGTGGCGGGGTCGCCCACCTCGGCGAGGAAGTCGAAGTGGCCGAAGGCGTGCCCGGTCTCCCCCTCGGCGACGGACCGGAACAGGGCGGCCACGTCGG
This sequence comes from Acidimicrobiales bacterium, assembly GCA_035630295.1. Taxonomy (NCBI): domain Bacteria; kingdom Bacillati; phylum Actinomycetota; class Acidimicrobiia; order Acidimicrobiales; species Acidimicrobiales bacterium. Next base: position 125,514 of record DASQKY010000051.1, read on the forward strand.
GGTAGCCCTCGATGTCCGCCTTCTGGGCGAAGTAGAGGTAGCGACGGTTCGCCTGGCTCTCGCCGGCGAAGGCCTCCTTCAGGTTGTCCTCGGTCTGGGTGCCCTTGAGCTCAGCCATGGGGTGTCTCCGTTGTGGGTGGGTGGGTGGATCCGGCCGCGGCGCGGCTCAGACGTGGGCCGGTGCAGCCCGGGTGCCACCGGGACCCTCGGCCGGGGCCTCGGGCGAGCACTGCTCGCAGAGGCCCCGGAAGACGATCTCGGTGGCGGTGACGGTGAAGCCCGGCGAGGTGCCGGCCGGCAGGGCCACGGCCCCGACATCGGCGTGGACGTCGTGGATCCGGCCGCACCGGTCGCAGACCAGGTGGTGGTGGGCCTCGAGGGTGGGGTCGAACCGGGTGGCCCCGGTGCCCAGGTCGAGCGGGACCAGCTCGCCCATGGCGGCCAGGTCGTTGAGCGTCTGGTACACGGTGCGCAGCGACACGGTGGGCATCTGGGCCACCACCGCGGCGTGGACGGCCTCGGCCGTGGGGTGGACGGCGCTGCCGTGGAGCACGCCGAAGATGCACTGGCGCTGGGGCGTGACCTTGAGGCCACGGGCCCGGAACATCTCGGTCAGCTCGTCGGGGGACTTCACCGCCGCCGACCCTACCGCTCTCCTTGCTCATCAGCAACGATTGTTGAGATCTGGCCCTTTCGGGACGACCGGGAGGGCGGTCGTAGGCTCCGGGGCCATGATCGACACCCCGTGCCGCTGCTCCCGCCCCGAGGGCCGGTCGTGATCGGGCCGGGGTGGTTCGACCGGGCCGACGCCCTGCGCCGCCTGGAGGACGACGGGGTCGACGTGCTGGTGGTGGGCGGGGGCATCACCGGCGCCGGGTGCGCCCTCGACGCCGCCTCCCGGGGCCTGCGCACCGGGCTGGTGGAGCGGGACGACTTCGCCTCCGGCACCTCGTCGAAGTCCTCCAAGCTGGTCCACGGCGGGCTGCGCTACCTGCAGCAGGGCGAGGTCCAACTCGTGTACCAGGCCCTGCACGAGCGCCAGCGGCTGCTGCGCAACGCCCCCCACCTGGTGAAGGTCCTGCCCTTCCTCATCCCCATGTTCACCGGCAAGGGCGGGGTGATGAACCCCAAGCTGTCCCGGGCCCTGGGCTCGGCCATGTGGGCCTACGACCTGACCGGCGGGCTGCGCATCGGCAAGCGCCACGAGCGCATCTCGGTCGACGAGGCGGTGGCCCACATGCCCACCCTCCGCGCCGACCGCCTGGCCTCGTCGTACCTCTACTACGACGCCCAGGCCGACGACGCCCGCCTCACCCTGGCCCTGGCCCGCACCGCGGCCATCGACCACGGCGCCGCGGTGGCCAACCGCACCCGGCTGGTGGGCCTGGACAAGGACCCCGCCGGGCGGGTCACCGGGGCCCGGGTGGAGGCCGACGGGCGCCAGCGCACCATCCGCTGCTCGGCCGTGATCAACGCCGGCGGCGTCTGGGCCGACGATGTGCGGGCCCTGGACGAGGGCACCCACCCGGACTCCATCCGGCCGGCCAAGGGCGTGCACATCACCGTGCCCTGGGACCTGGTCCGCAACGACATCGCCGCCGTGGTGCCGGTGCCGGGCGACAAGCGGTCGGTGTTCGTCGTGCCGTGGGGCGACCTGACCTACATCGGCACCACCGACACCGACTACCGGGGCCCGGTGGAGGAGCCGCAGTGCACGGCCGAGGACGTGGCCTACCTGCTCAAGGCCATCAACGGGGCCATCACCGGCACCATCACCGAGGCCGACGTGGTGGGCAGCTGGGCCGGCCTCCGCCCCCTGGTGAAGTCGGCGACCACCGGTCGCACCGCCGACCTGTCCCGCCGGCACCGGGTGGCGCCGTCGGCCAGCGGTGTGGTCACCATCACCGGCGGCAAGCTCACCACCTACCGGGAGATGGCGGCCGACACCGTGGACGCGGTGGTCGAGGGGTTCCCCACCGACCTCCCCCGCCGGGCCCGCCGGAGCCGCACCGCCAAGCTGCGCCTGCGGGGGGCCGACGGCTACGACACCCTGGTGGTGGACGCCGAGGAGCGCACCCTGCACCTGGCCCAGCGCTACGGCGGCGAGGCCCGCACGGTGCTGGCCCTGGCCGACCGGGACCCGGCCCTGGGTCGGCCCCTGGTGACCGGCCTCCCCTACCTGCGGGCCGAGGCCGTCTACGCCGCCCGCCACGAGATGGCCCGCACCGTGGACGACGTGCTCAGCCGGCGCACCCGGGCCCGCCTGCTGGCCCGCGATGCCTCGGACGTGGCCGCCGAGGACGTGGGCGCCCTCATCGCCCCCGAGCTGGGGCTGACCGCCGAGCAGGTGGCGGCCCAGGTGGCCGACTACCGCCGGATGCTGGCCGCCGAGCGGGCCGCCAACGCGGCCCCGACCGACGACCAGGTCGAGCCCGGTCCGGTGGCCACCGATCCGGTCCCCGAGGCCGACTCGCCGCGCCTCACCGAGGAGACCCGCCTGGCCTGATCCCGGCTCGGGCCCGCTGAGTAGGGTCCGGCCGTGACCGAGCTGACGCCCGCCCCGGGGACGCCCACGCCGCCCATCGCCCTGGCCGGCGACCCGGCGGCGGCCACCATCCGTCTCCCGGCGCCGGCGGTGGAGCTGGACGACGCCTTCCTGCGCCGGCTGGCCGGCGCCTGCGCCGAGGTCACGGTGGACCCGGTGGCCACCGCCGAGGCCGGCCGCGACTGGTGGCCCCTGGCCATGGTGTGGGCCACCGGCAACCAGGTACCGGCCCGGGCCGGGGCCGTGGCCCGCCCGTCCACCGAGGACGAGGTGGCCGCGGTGGCCGCCCTGTGCCACGAGGCCGGGGTGCCCCTCACCACCGCCGGGGGTCGCAGCGGGGTGTGCGGGGCGTCGATCCCCATCTTCGGCGGGGTCGTGCTCGACACCACCGCCCTGTCCGGCATCCGGTCCGTGGACGACGCCTCGCTGGTGGTCGACGTCCGGCCCGGCACCTTCGGTGACGCCTTCGAGGACGAGCTCCAGGCCACCCACGGGCTCACCGTCGGCCACTGGCCCCAGTCCATGGCCCTGGCCACCGTGGGCGGCTGGGTGGCCTGCCGGGGAGCGGGCCAGTACTCGACCCGCTACGGGAAGATCGAGGACATCGTCACCGGCCTGGACGTGGTGCTGGCCGACGGGCGCCGCATCACCACCGGCGGCCAGCCCCGCCAGGCCGCCGGGCCCGACCTGACCCAGCTGTTCGTGGGCTCCGAGGGCACGCTGGGCATCATCACCGGCGTGCGCCTGCGGGCCCACCCCCGCCCCACCCACGTGGCCAAGGCGGCCTACGGGTTCCCGTCCTTCGAGGCCGGGCTGGAGGCCATGCGCCGCATCCTCCGCCGGGGGGCCACCCCCGCCGTGCTGCGCCTCTACGACGACATCGAGTCCGAGCGCAACCACCAGACCACCGGCACCCACGACCTGCTGGTCCTGGACGAGGGCGACCCCGGCCTGGTCGACGCGGGCATGGCCGTGGTGGCCGAGGAGTGCGCCGGGACCCCGGCCCTGGACGTGGCCCTGGTCGACCACTGGCTGGCCAAGCGCAACGACGTGGCCGCCCTGGAGGCCCTGATCGGCCGGGGCTACGTGGTCGACACCATGGAGGTCAGCGGCCCGTGGGCCGCCCTGCCCGCCATCTTCGCGGCGGCCACCGCGGCCATCCGGGAGGTGGACGGCACCCTGGTGGCCTCGGCCCACCAGTCCCACAGCTACCTCGACGGCGGCTGCCTCTACTTCACCTTCGCGGCCCAGGTCGAGCCCGACCGGCGCGACGCCTACTACCAGGCCGCCTGGGATGCCGGCACCCGGGCGGTGCTGGCCGCCGGCGGCTCGCTCAGCCACCACCACGGGGTGGGCGTCAACCGGGCCCGCTTCGTGCGCGACGCGCTGGGCCCCGCCTTCGACGTGCTGGCCGCCACCAAGGCCGCCCTCGACCCGGCCGGCATCCTGAACCCGGGCAAGCTGGGCCTGCCGTCGCCCTTCGGCGAGCTCGCCTGGCCGTGACCGAGGGGGCGGGCGGGCGCCCCGACGGCGTCGACTGGGGCCTGGCCCTGCGGGCCGGGCTCAACGGCCTGGTCTTCGTGGCCCCCGCGGCCGTGGTCGGCCAGGTGCTGGCCGACGACGACGGCGAACTGGGCGGCGCCACCGCCCTGGCCGTGGTGGCCGTGCAGCTCCTGGGCTTCGCCTTCGCCGGGTGGGTGGTCCGTCGCCTCGCCCCCCTCTCCCCCATCGCCACCTGCGCCGCGGCCGGGGCCCTGTGCTGGGCCCTGCTCCAGTCGGCGGGGATCGTCACGTCCGTGCTCCGGGGGCAGGACCTGGCCCCGCTGACCTGGGCCGCCACCGGCCTGCTGGCCACCGTCACCGCGGCCTGCGGCGGCCTCCTGGCCCGGGTCGAGCGCGTGCCCCCCCGCCCCACCCCGACCTCCGAGGACGACCCCATGACCGAGGACCGACCATGACCGCCGACCCCCGCCTCCTCGTCGTCGACGTCGGCACCAGCAGCGTGCGGGCCGGCACCGTCGGCCGCGACGCCCGCGTGGCCCACGTCCACCACCGTCCCCTCCTGCCCGACACGCCGGCCCCGGGCCTGGTCGAGTTCGACGGCGCCCTGATGGCCACCACCGTCCTGGAGGTGGCCCGGGCCGCCCTGGCCGAAAGCGGCCCGGTCACCGCGGTGGGCATCACCAACCAGCGGGCCTCGACCCTGGTGTGGGACCGGGCCACCGGGGAGCCCGTGGCCCCCGGCCTGGGCTGGCAGGACCTCCGCACCATCGGCACCGTGCTGGAGCTGTCGGCCGAGGGCATCCACATGGCCCCCAACCTCCTGGGCACCAAGGCCCAGGCCATCCTGGACCAGGTCGACCCCGACCGGAGCCGGGACCTGTGCATCGGCACCGTCGACTCGTGGGTGGCGTGGACGCTCTCCGAGGGCGCCCTGCACGTCACCGACCCCACCAACGCCGCCCTCACCGGGCTCCGCACCCTCGACAGCACCGGCTGGGACGACGACGTGCTGGCCCGCCTGGGCATCCCGGCCGACGCCCTGCCCCGCGTGGTCGACTCGGTCGGGGTGGTGGGGCCGGCCACCGCCCTCGACGGGGCGCCGCCCATCGCCGGCCTGGCCGGCGACCAGCAGGCCTCCCTGGTGGGCCAGGGCTGCCTGGCCCGGGGCCAGGCCAAGGCCACCTTCGGCACCGGCGGCATGCTGGACGTGTGCCTCGGCCCCGAGCGGCCCGCCTTCGCCACCCGGGGACCGGCCGGCGCCTTCCCCATCGTCACCCGCAGCCGGGGCGGGGAGCTGACCTGGGGCGTGGAGGCGGCCATGCTCTCGGCCGGGACCAACGTGGAGTGGCTGCGCGACGACATGGGCCTCATCGCCGATGCCGCCGAGTCCCACACCGTGGCCGCGGCCTGCGACGACAGCGAGGGCGTCTGGTTCGTGCCCGCCCTGCTGGGCCTGGGCGCCCCCAAGTGGGACTACGGGGCCCGGGGCACCCTGCTGGGCGTGAGCCGGGGCTCGGGCCGGGCCCAGGTCGTCCGGGCCGTGCTGGAGGGCGTGGCCCACCGGGGCGCCGACCTGCTGGAGGCGGCCGAGGCCGACGGGGGGGTGGACATCCCCCGCCTGCGGGTCGACGGGGGCATGAGCGACAACCCCACGTTCGTCCAGGCGCTGGCCGACGCCACCCAGCGCCCGATCGAGGTCTCGCCCGAACGGGAGGCCACCACGCTGGGGGCCGCCTACCTGGCCGGGCTGGCCACCGGGGTGTGGTCCGAGGACGCCGAGCTGGCCGCCCTGTGGGCGCCCCGGGCCGTGGTCGAGCCGGCCCGGGCCCTGGACCGGGAGCGCTGGGCCGAGGCCGTCCGGCGGTCCGAGCGGTGGATCCCGGAGCTGTCCGGGCTCGACTTCTGAGGCCGCGGGGGCGCGCACTAGACATGGCGACCGTGCCGCTGCCGACCGGGGCCCCGACCCCGGGGTGCCGACCCAAGGAGGACGAGTGGGGACCCACCCGCGACTGCCAGGCCTGACCGCCGACCGGGAGCCCGGCGAGGCCATGCCGCTGGTCCTGGCGGCCGACGCCGGGGCGTCCCGGCGGGCCTTCCTGACCAAGGTGGCGATCGGGGGCGCGGCCCTCACCGTCGGGTCCCAGCTGGTGCCGGCCACCCGCCTGCTCCCCACCTCCGGGGCCCAGGAGGGCGGCGAGGCGCTGGCCCTCGACGAGGACGAGACCCGGATGGAGTTCCTGGCCAGCATCGCCCTGGCCGCCTCGGAGGCCTACCGGGCCGCCGCGGCCCGCACCACCGATCCCCTGCCCGAGCCGGTGGCCGAGGTGGTCGCCGCCTTCGGCCAGCACCACAGCCAGCAGGCCACCACGTTCCTCGGCCTCCTGCCCGAGGGCTACGACATCGAGTCCCTGGCTCCCAACGCCACGCTCCTGGCCGAGCAGACCTCGGCCCTGGACGGGGCCGACGGCGCCGAGGCCGTGCTCGGCGCCCTCCGCTCGCTGGAGGAGTCCCTGGCCGCCACCCACTTCGTGGCTCTGGGGGCCCTGGAGTCCCAGGACGACGCCCGCGTGGTGGCCACCGCCCTGCCGGTCTGCGCCCAGCACGCCACCGTGCTCGGCGTGCTCGAGGGTCGGGCCCCGGCCGACGTGCTGCCCGAGGCCCAGACCGGCGAGGGCGCCCTGGCCCTGGCCGACCACCCGGTGACCGGCGGCACGGAGGGCGGCGCCGAGGGGGGCCAGGACAGCACCACCACCACCGCCAACGACGGCGGTGACGGCCCCGACGCCAACGGCGAGGGCGGCACCGGCCAAACCGGCGAGGGCACCGACACCGGCGGCGGCGGCGCCACCGACGAGGGCGGCACCGGCGGCGGCGACTCCGGCCAGGGCCAAGGTGGCCAGGGCCAGGGTGGCGCCGGCTCCGACGAGACGACCGAGGGCTAGAGGAGACCGAGGCATGCAGCCCCACGACATCGACGCCCCGGCCGGACGCCGGCAGTTCCTGAAGCTGGGCGGGGGGGCCGTGCTCGGCGCCGCCGTCCTGGCCGCCTGCGGCAGCGACGAGGAGAGCCTCCCGGCCGAGACCGGCACCACCGTGCCCACCACGGCCACCACCCTGGCCCCGCCCCAGGGCACCACCCCCGAGGAGGGCGCGGCCAACGACGCGGTGGTGACCCGCACCCTCCGCAGCTTCGAGCTGGCCGCCGTCGAGGTCTACGGCGTGCTGCTCAGCGACGAGCCGGCGTCCACCGATCCGGACGTCACCGCCCTCCCGGCCGCCATCACCTACGCGGAGGACGTGGACGAGGTGCTCACGCTGCTCGGCGAGCGCCACACCGCCCACGCCGCCGCGCTGGTGAGCGTGGTGTCGGCCGCCGGGGGCGAGCCGGTGAGCGAGCCCAACCAGGGCGTCCTCGACGTGCTGCTGATGGCCCAGCTCCCCGACCTGACCACCCAGGAGGCGGTCCTCCGGCTGGCCCGCTCCGTGGAGGAGATCGGCGCCGCCACCCACGCCTGGGCCGCCGGCGTGGTGACCACGGCCGAGCTGCGCCAGGACCTCATGGCCATCGGGGCGGTGGCCGCCCGCCAGACGGCGTCGGTCGACCTGCTGCTCGACCCCACCGGCCAGTCGGCCGCCCTGCAGCCGATGCTCGACACCTCGGGCCCGGCCCGCCTGCCCGAGGCCCTGCTGGTCCAGGAGGGCCAGGACGGCGGCGACGTGAGCGCCGACCCCGAGGCCGCAGCCGCCGAGGGCGAGGGCACCGGGGACGGGGCCGAGAGCGAGGGCGACGGCGGCGGCGGGGCCGTGGGCGAGTCCGACGGCGGCGGTTGACCGCCACGCCCGACCCGCACCGCGGGCGCGTTCGACGGGCCGGCACCCACGGGCCAGACTGGACCGGTGGTGGTGAGCCGTCCGGGTGACCGCGGCAGGACCGGCGCCAGCCGGTCCCGCTGAGGAAGGTCGGGGCTCCCCAGGGCACGGTGCTGGCGAGAGCCAGGACGGGGCGACCTGTCGGTTCAGGGCAACAGAGAGCAGACCGCCGATGGCCCCGGAGAGATCCGGGGCACAGGCAAGGGTGAAACGGTGCGGTAAGAGCGCACCAGCGTCGTGGGTGACCACGGCGGCTCGGCAACCCCCACCGGGAGCAAGGCCGAACAGGGACAGGGTGGTCCGCCCGTCACGTCCCAGGTGGGCCGCACAGATGGATGGTCACCGAACCGGACCCCCGCAAGGGACCGGGGAACAGAACCCCGCCTACAGGACAGCTCACCACCACACACCCCCTGACCAGGGGAAACGCCCCCGCGAAGGCCTGCAACCCCACATCAGCCCCACCACACCGATCTGACCAGGGCCGATGCGTCGCCCCCTGGACCTTGAGTGTATTTCTCGACTTCTGGGCGCAGCGTCCGATGAGCGGGGCATGAGCGAAACCCGTCGCGCCGCGGACGCGCCCGACACGGTGGACCCCGACGACGTGGCGGACCGCTCGCCACGGCGCCACTGGATCACCCGAGCCCGGGCCTGGCTGCCCCGGGGGGGCACCTTCAGCCCCGAGGACTTCGCGGCCCGGCACCGGACCGTGCTGGTCGTCCTGTGGGGCCACGTCCCCGCCCTCCTGGCCTTCGGCCTGATCCGGGGGGTGCCGCTGACCCACCTCCTCCTGGAGTCTCAGGTGGTGGTGTGCATCGCCGCCGCCGCCTCCCAGAAGCACGTCTTCGCTCCCCGCCTGCGGGCCGCCCTGGCCGCCGTCGGGCTGCTGCTGTGCTCGGCCATCCTCGTGCACCTCTCGGGCGGCTCCATCGAGATGCACTTCCACTTCTTCGTCATGGTCAGCCTCATCTCGCTGTACCTGGACTGGCTGCCCTTCCTGGTGGCCATCGGCTTCGTCGCCCTCCACCACGCGGTGCTGGGCATGGCCCAGCCCCGGCGCGTGTTCGACCACGACGCGGCGTGGGCCGCCCCGTGGAAGTGGGCCCTGATCCACGCCGGCTTCGTGCTGGCCGCCAGCGCCGCCCAGATCGTCTCCTGGCGCGTGGTCGAGGACCAGCACGACCGGTCCCAACGGTCGTTGCGGCGGAGCGAGCGTCGCTTCCGGGCCCTCATCGAGCACTCCCTCGACGCCGTGGCCGTCGTCTCCCCGGAGGGGCAGGTCGTCTACGACAGCGCCTCGGTCGAGCGGGTCCTGGGCTTCCCTCCCGGCCACCGCACGGGCGAGCCGGCTCTCGACTTCGTCCACCCGGAGGACGTGCCCCGGGCCGCGGCGGTGATGACCTCGGTCCTCCAGGAGGCCGGTTCCACCCAGACCGTCGAGCTGCGGGGCCGCCACGAGGACGGCTCCTGGCGCTGGCTCGACGCCCGGGTCACCAACCTGGTCGACCAGCCCGACATCGGGGGCCTGGTCGTCAACTTCCGCGACGTGACGGCCAAGCGGCAGCTGGAGGACGAGCTGGCCCACCAGGCCTTCCACGACTCCCTGACCGGCCTGGCCAACCGTGCCCTGTTCCTGGATCGCCTGGAGCACGCCCTGACCCGCCAGGGCCGGGTGCCGACCGAGACCCTGGCCGTGCTGTTCGTGGACCTGGACGACTTCAAGACGGTGAACGACGCGCTGGGCCACGGCGCCGGCGACCGCCTGCTCCAGGAGATCGGCGGCCGCCTCCGGGACTGGTCCCGGACCTCGGACACGTGCGCCCGCCTGGGCGGGGACGAGTTCGCCGTCCTCATCGAGGGCCTGCGCGACGAGGACGAGGCCACCACCACCGGCAACCGGCTCCTCGAGGTGCTGTGCCAGCCGTTGACGGTCGAGGGCAACCTCATCGTCCTCAGCGCCAGCGTCGGGATCGTGGTCAGCGACGGCACCGAGACGGCCGAGGACCTGGTCCGCAACGCGGACCTGGCCATGTTCCGGGCCAAGCGCACCGGCAAGGGCCGCTTCGAGCTGTACGAGAAGGCCATGCACGACGACGCCCGGCACCGCCTGGACATGCGCGAGGCCCTGCGCCGGGCCATCGACCAGGGCGAGCTGGTCAACCACTACCAGCCCATCGTCGACCTGAGCACCGGCGCCCTGGTCGGCGCCGAGACGCTGCTGCGGTGGAACCACCCCCGCCGGGGCGTGCTGGCGCCCGAGGCCTTCCTGGAGATCGCCGAGGAGACCGGGCTGATCTCGCCCATCGGGCGCGCCGTCCTGCAGCGGGCGTGCCGGGACGCGGCCTCGTGGCCGACCGTCGACGGCCCGCCGCTGACGGTCAGCGTGAACCTCTCGCCCCGGCAGCTCCAGGAGCCGACCATCGTCGCCGACGTGGCCGAGGCCCTGGCCACCGCCGGGCTGCCCGGTGAGCACCTGACCCTGGAGATCACCGAGTCGGTCCTCATCCACGACCCGGGAGCGGCGGCGGCCACGCTCCGGGACCTGAAGGACCTGGGGGTCTCCATCGCCCTCGACGACTTCGGGACCGGGTTCTCGTCCCTCAGCCACCTGGCCCGCTTCCCGGTGGACTGCCTGAAGATCGACAAGAGCTTCATCGACCCCCTGACCGAGGGGGCCGACCAGGAGCACGCCGCCCTGGTCGACGCCATCCTGGAGATGAGCAACCGGCTGAAGCTGAAGGTCACCGCCGAAGGTGTGGAGCGCCTCGACCAGGTCGAGCGCCTGATCGAGTTGGGCTGCGCCACCGGCCAGGGCTGGCACTTCGCCAAGGCCATGTCCCACGAGCACCTGGTCCGCCTGCTCACCTTCGACCTCCCCACCGGCTCCCTCCCTCCCGCCCTCGAGGACGCCCGCCCCCACGAGACCGCCTGACCGTCCCGAGGTGGGTGGGGTCGTCACCGTCGAGCGACGACCCCACCTACCCGGCGGATCAGGTCAGCTCGAGATCGGTGACCGTTGCCGACACGCCGTTGAGGCTGGCGAATGGCGAATCGCACTCGCCGGCCTCGAAGTAGCCCGACCCGTCGAGCGGGCCATCGGGATAGGCGCCGTACAGGGAAAGATGGAGGAGCAGCTCGCACACCTGCTCACCTGGTCCGCAGGTCGCCGGCGCTTCCACATCGCCATCCAGGTCGTGGATGGTGAGGTAGAGCGTCACGTTCTGCGTCCAGAACCCTCCCGCCGTGATGCTCCCGGTGTTGTCGGCTTCGACACCGGTGTAGAGCTCGCTCTCGAGTCGCCACCACTGGCCTGCGAAGCGGTACACCATCTCGGGCACGTCCACGCCGGTGACCTCGGTGGTCGTGGGCAGAGAGCCGGCCAGGTCGGTGTCGACGCCGACTTGGTGCCAATCGACGTCACAGGGATCCTCGGCCGGCGGCTCGTTGAGCTCGAAGCCGAACTCGTACGGGTCGACTTCAAAGGTGAGGGTGTCGCCGGTGTCGCAGCTGGCCGCAGTCAACGTGACCAGGACCGAGACGACGAGGACGAGCAGGGGCCGACGACGGCCGACGATGCGCATGACGCGCTCCTTTTGATGGAGTGGGTGAACCGGCCCGCGACCGGTCGGCGCCAGTGGACCACCCCTCGGTTGCCATCCGTGCGCGAGGACGCCACTCAACGTGGGCTCGGGCCAAGACGACCCGTCGCCGGTACCCTCGGGGGCATGGAGGAGCGGCTGAGCTTCGAGCAGATCCGGCGGGCTCCGAAGGTGCTGCTCCACGACCACCTCGACGGGGGGCTGCGGCCCCGGACGGTGGTGGAGCTGGCCGCCGAGCACGGCTACACCGGCCTGCCCACCACCGACGTGGACGACCTGGCCGGGTGGTTCACCCAGGGGGCGGCCCGCCGCGACCTCGACCTCTACCTGGAGACCTTCGAGCACACCGTGGGCGTCCTCCAGGAACGCGACGCCCTGGCCCGGGTGGCCGCCGAGTGCGCCCAGGACCTGGCCGACGACGGCGTGGTCTACGCCGAGGTGCGCATGGCCCCCGAGCTGTGCCTGGAGCGGGGCCTGACCCTGGACGAGGCCATCGGGGCCATCCTCGAGGGGTTCCGCCTGGGCACCGCCGACGGGCGCCTGGAGGTCGGCCTCCTGGTCACCGCCATGCGCCACGCCGCCAACTCCAAGGAGGTGGCCGAGGCCGCCCTCCGCCACCGGGACGAGGGCGTGGTCGGCTTCGACATCGCCGGCAGCGAGGCCGGCCACCCCCCCACCCGCCACCTGGACGCCTTCCGCACCGTGTCGGAGGAGAACTTCCACATCACCATCCACGCCGGCGAGGCCTTCGGGCTGCCGTCGATCTGGGAGGCGGTGCAGATCTGCGGGGCCGAGCGCCTGGGCCACGGCGTGCGCATCGTGGACGACATCGACGTCACCGGCGACGGGGTCCGGCTGGGGCGCCTGGCCTCGTTCGTGCGCGACCGGCGGGTGCCGCTGGAGATGTGCCCGACCTCGAACGTCAACACCGGGGTGTGCGACACCATCGCCGAGCACCCCATCGGCCTGCTGCGCCGGCTGCGGTTCCGGGTCACGGTCAACACCGACAACCGGCTGATGAGCGGCACGTCGATGAGCCGGGAGATGGCGCAGCTGGTCGACGCCTTCGGCTACGGCTGGGACGACCTGGAGTGGCTCACCCTCAACGCCATGAAGTCGGCGTTCTGGCCCTTCGACCGGCGCCTGCGCATCATCAACGAGCGCATCAAGCCCGGCTACGCCGCGCTGCGGGCCTCCGGCCTGGGCGTCAGCCTGGCCGGTTAGCGCGGCGGCTGGCCGTCGGCGGTGTAGGCCTCGCCCTGGACCCGGGCCAGCTCCACCAGGTCGTCGAGGGCCACGGTCATGTCCACGAGGTGCAGGCCCCACTCGTGGTCGAGGGTCTCGGTCACCAGGCTGCCCAGGGGCCGGGGGTCGGCGGCATCGGCCCGGGCCACCGACAGGTAGTCGTGCGTCTCGGTGGCCTGGCACGACACGTCGAGGGCGTCGGGCAGGGCCACGAACGGCGTGGTGACGTCCTCGGTGCCCTCGACCCGGCCCACCAGCGGCGCCTCGACGGGGGCCACCGGGTCGGCGTGCTGGCGGCCCAGCAGGCCCACGGCGTCGACGCACAGGGCCCGGCCCCCCTCCCCGGCGTCGGCGAAGATGCCCCCCGCCGGTGGCGGTGAGCCCTCGGGCCAGCTCGACCACGTCACCACGCAGCCGACCTGCTCGGCCGAGGTGCAGGCCGGGATGGAGCTGAACGTGCCCCCGACCTCGGCGCCCTCCGGCGCCCGGGCCGCCCCGCCGAACAGGTAGGCGGCCACCAGCCGGTCGCGGAGGGCCGGCTCGTCGTCGACCTCCTGGCGCAGCAGGTCCACCAGGTGGCCCATGCCCTGCGAGTGTCCGATGACGATCACGCCCCGGCCGTCGTTCCAGCGGGTGATGTAGGTCTTCCAGGCGTCGAGCACGTCCGCGTAGGCCACGGGCCCGGCCTCGGCGAAGGCCCCACGCCCCAGCCCCGACAGGGTGATCTGCTGGTAGGCGGGGGCGAAGACCCGGCACGAGCGGGCGAACTGGGCGGCCTGGGCCACGACGGTCAGGGCCTCGGGATCGCTGCGCCCCACCACCCGGTTGCTGTTGTTGCGGACGTCGTTGGACACCGTCGGGTAGACGTAGAAGCAGTCGATGGGGGGCTCCGCCGCCGGCTCCCGCTCCTCGACGGTCCGGGTGCCGTCGGCGGCGATGGTGGTGACGTCGAGGTCTCGGCAGACGTCGTCGGCCAGGTCGGGCCGGCAGATCCACGGCAGCTCCTCGTCGTAGACGTTCGAGGCGTAGCCCGCGTAGGGAGCACCCCCGCCGCCGGCGCCCGTGGTCGACGACGAGGGCGCCGTGGTGGTCCCGTCGGCGCCCTCGGCGTCGCCGTCGGAGCTCGAGCAACCCGCCACCAGGACCAGGGCCGCCCCCACGGCGAGCAGGCGGCGGGCACGGCGAGGGACGGGGCGGGTCGTCATCACGGGCCAGACTGGCACAGTGCACACCACCGTCGTCGACCACCCACTCGCCGCCCAGGCCCTGGGCAGGCTGCGGGACGAGACCACCGAGCGGGTGGCCTTCCGCCAGGCCATGGACGACCTGGCCGGCATCCTGGTGGTGGAGGCCACCCGCACCCTGCCCACCGTCCAGGCCGAGGTGCGCACGCCCCTGGCCACCACCCGCGTGGTGCGGGTGCACCCGGCCCCGCTGGCCGTGCCGGTGCTGCGGGCCGGCCTGGGCCTGCTGCCCGGCGTGCTGCGCCTCCTCCCCGACGCCCCCACCGGCTTCATCGGCGTGGCCCGGGACGAGGGCACGCTGGAGCCGGTGCCCTACATGGACTCGGTCCCCGCCGACCTGGGGGGCCGGCCGGTGCTGGTCCTCGACCCCATGCTGGCCACCGGCGGGTCGCTCACCTACGCCTGCCGGCTGCTGCGGTCGCGGAACCCGGGCCGGGTGACGGCGATCTGCGTGCTGGCCGCCCCCGAGGGCGTGACCCGGGTGAGCAGCTCGGGCCTGGTCGACGACCTGGTGGTGGCGGCGGTGGACGAGCGCCTGGACGACACCGCCTACATCGTGCCCGGCCTGGGCGACGCCGGCGACCGCCTGTTCGGCACCGCCTGAGCCCGACCTGAACCGATCAGGTCGTCGACCAGAGCGCGTCGACGAAGCGTTGGTCCTCGTCGAACAGCCAGCACTCCCGCAGGCGGGCGTCCTCCACGCGGAACACCAGCACCCGTTGCACCACCCGGCCGGGCTCGTCGCCGGCGACGCCCAGCCGCTCCTCGACCACCAGGGCGCTGCGCTCGGCCCCGACCAACACGTCGACCACCCTCTCCAGCACTCGGGCCGAGCGCGCCGTGGCCTGGGCCAACGCCGTCACCGCGGCCTCGAAGCCGACGTGGTCGCCGGCCAACGGGCTGGAGCCGAAGTAGTGGATGACCAGGTCCGGGTGGTAGCAGGCCAGCACCCCGTCGAGGTCGCCGTCCTGCCACGCCCGGGCGTAGCGGTGGAGGACGGTCTCCTCCGGCATCAGTCGAGGCCCAGGGCGGGCGGCAGAGCGGCCAGCAAGGTGGCCAGGCCCTCGTCAGCCCGGGCCCGGGCCCCGGCCAGGTCGCCGTCGCTGACTGGCTCCACGACCTCCACGTAGCACTTGAGCCGGGGCTCGGTGCCGCTGGGCCGGACCACGACCCGGGCCCCTTCCAGGGCCAGGCCCACCACATCGGCCGGCGGGAGGGTGGGTCGGGGTGTGCCGTCCAGGAGGTCGGCCACGCCGGCCACCCGCCGCCCGGCCAGCGCGACCGGGGGTGAGGACCGCAGCCGGGCCATGGCCCCGGCGATGCGGGCCGCCCCCTCGGCCCCCTCCAGGAGCGCCGTCCACCGGCCGGTGGCGTGCACGCCGAAGCCTCGGGCCAGCTCGTCCAGCCGGTCGAGGACGGTGACGCCCCCGCTGGCCAGGTCGCTCACCATCTCGGCCGCCAGGAGCAGGGCTCCGATGCCGTCCTTGTCCTGGACCAGGTCGCCCACGCAGTACCCCAGGGCCTCCTCGTAGCCGAAGGCCAGCCGCCGTCCGGGGCCGGGTGAGCGCACGATCCACTTGAAGCCGGTGAGGGTCTCGGCGTACGGCACGCCGGCGTCCACCGCCAGGGCCCGGAGGAGGGTGGAGGACACGATGGTGGTGGCGAACACGCCCTCGGGGGGCAGGCCGCCCCGGCGCACCAGGTGGTCGGCCAGCAGCCACCCCAGCTCGTCGCCGGAGAGGACCCGCCAGGCCACCTGGTCCCGCACCGCCCCCCGCTCGGGGTCGTGGACGGCCATGGCCAGCCGGTCGCCGTCGGGGTCGTTGGCCAGGGCGACATCCGCGCCGGCCCAGGCCGCCTGGCCCCGCAGCTTGTCCAGGACCCCGGGCTCCTCGGGGTTCGGGGAGGGGACGGTCGGGAAGTCGGGGACCGGCTCGGCCTGCTCGGGCACCTCGTGGAGGGTCACGAAGCCGGTCATCCGGCAGGCCCGCCGCACCGTCGCCCCGGCCACGCCGTGGAGCGGGGTGTAGGCCACCTGCACCGGCGCCTGGTCGCCACGGCCCCGCAGCACGGTGGCCAGCAGCTCGGTCAGGTACTCGTCGACGATGTCGAGGCTGACCCGCTGGATCAGGGGGTTGGCCGCGCCGCTGAGCGGGACCTGGGACAGGGGGCCGGCCGCCTCCATGTGGGCCACGATGGCGGAGGCCTGGTCCACGTCCACCTGGCGCCCCTCGCCGTCGTACACCTTGTAGCCGTTGTCGGTGGCCGGGTTGTGGCTGGCCGTCACCATGATGCCGGCGGCCGCCCCCAGGTGGCGGACGGCGTAGGCCAGCACCGGCGTGGGCACCAGGTCGGGGAGGACGTGGACGGCCAGGCCGTGCCCGGCCAGGACCTCGACGGCCTCGGTCTCGAACACCTCGCTGCCGTAGCGGGCGTCTCGCCCGATGACCACCCCGCCCCGGGGATCGCCGGCGCCGCCGGCCAGGACCCAGCCGGCCACGCCGGCCGTGGCCCGGCGGACCACGGCCCGGTTCATGCGGTTGGGCCCGGGACCCAACGGGCCCCGCAGGCCGGCCGTGCCGAAGGCCAGGGCGGTGCGGAACAGCTCCCGCAGCTCCGCCGCGGCCTCCTCCTCGCCGTCCTCGACCCGGTAGACCAGGAGCTGGAGGGTGCGGGCGTCGGAGGGCTTCGGGTCCTCGGCCACCCAGGTCCGCACCCGGGCCAGCAGGGCGTCGAGCTCGGGGTTCCCGGTGATCGGTCCCATCGACACGCCGCCGATCAGGCGTCGACCAGGTGGAGGAGCTGGGCCAGCGACAGGCCGGGCCGGGCGCCGGTGTGGCCGAGGACGGCGGCGGCGGCCACCGAGCCCAGCCGCCCGCACCGATCCAGGCCCATGCCCTGGGTGTAGCCGTAGAGGAAGCCGGAGGCGTAGAGGTCGCCGGCGCCGGTGGTGTCGACCCGCTTGGGCACCTCGTGGGCGGCGACGTGGTGGGTGGTGTCGCCGGCCACCACCACCGAGCCGTGGCGGCCCTTGGTGACGCAGGCGATCTTGCACCGGCCCCGGACCTTGGCCACCGCGTCCTCGACGTCGTCGACCTGGTAGAGCCGGGTGATCTCGTCGGTGTTGGCGAAGAGGATGTCGACCCCGCCGTCGATGAGGGCCAGGAAATCGTCGCGGTGGCGCTCGACGCAGAAGCCGTCGGACAGGGTGAGGGCCACCTCGCGCCCGGCCTCGTGGGCCGCCGCGGTGGCCACCCGGTAGGCGGCCTTGGCGTCGTCGCGGTCGAACAGGTAGCCCTCCAGGAACGTGACCTGCGAGTCCCGGACCAGGTCGAGGTCGACGTGGTCGGGGCCGAGCAGCGACGACGCCCCGAGGTAGGTGCTCATGGTGCGCTGGGCGTCGGGGGTGACGACGATGAGGCACCGCCCGGTGGCCGGGCCGCTGGTGGCCCGGGGCGAGGTGAAGGCCACATCCAGCGAGGACAGGTCGTGGGCGAACACGGTGCCCAGCTCGTCGTCGTGGACCCGGCCGATGTAGGCGGCCCGGCCGCCGAAGGAGGCCACGCCGACCAGGGTGTTGGCCGCCGAACCCCCGGACATCTCGGTCCGGTGGGCCATGGCCCGGTACAGCTCCTCGACCCGGTCGTCCTCGACCAGGGCCATGGAGCCCTTGGTCAGGTCGTGGGTGTCGAGGAAGGCGTCGTCCTCGTGGCTGAGGACGTCGACCAGGGCGTTGCCGATGCCGACGACGTCGTAGGAGGGCGTGGTCACGGGCCGCGACCCTACCGGGGCCCGCGGCCCGACCCGGACCGCGCCGCCCGGGAGGCCGGCCCCGGCCCGTCGGCCCCCCGCACCGGCGACCCGGCCCGGTACTGTGACCAGCGCAACAGCCCGGCAGGAGGAGCTGCGCATGTCCCCCACCCCCCCGGCCCCCCGTGCCCCGGGACGGCCCGGCGCCCACCGGCGCCTCGCCGTCGCCGCCTCCCTGCTGGCCGTCCTGGCCGGCCTGGGCGTGGCCCCGGCGCCCGCCCCCGCCGGGCCCACCTCCCCGGTGCCCGCCTCCGTCGTACCCGCCGCCGCCGGGGCCCCCGGGCCCGGGTTCGGTGCCCCCGGCACGCCGGCCCGCCCGGGCTCGGAGCGCTACGTCCGCGACGCCTACGCCTCGGTGCTGGGCCGGGGCATCGACGAGCCCGGCCTGGCCTACTGGGGTGGCCGCCTCGACGGCGGGACCAGCCGGGCCACCTTCGCCAAGCTGCTGGTCCTCTCGCCCGAGTCGCTGCGGCGCCAGCTCCGGGCCCTCTACGAGGACGTGGGCATCACCCCCGGCCCCACCGACATCGGGACCGACGCCGAGGCCCTCCGCACCGGGGCCACCTCCCTGGAGGGGGTCCTGGTGCGCCTGCTCTCCACCGCCGAGTTCTCCGAGGGCCCCGGCGGGGGGACCCCCGAGGGCTTCGTGGCCGCCCTCTACGAGCGGGTCCTGGACCGGCCGGCCGAGCCGGCCGGCGCCGCCTACTGGGTGGGGCGCCTGGAGGCCGGGGCGTCCCGGTCCACCGTGGCCCGGGGCTTCGTGCTCTCGACCGACCGGCTCCGCACGGTGGTGGCCGCCGCCTACGACCAGGTCCTGGGGCGCACCACCGACGTGCCGGGCCGCGACTACTGGGTGGCCCGCATGGTGCGGGGCACCGGGCTCCTCGACCTGTTGCGGTACCTGCTCGACAGCGCCGAGGCGTGGTCCATGGGCTGCAGCCTGCTCGACGCCGGCCACTGCCTCCTGCCCTTCCCCAACGACCAGATGACCGTCCCCGACCCGTCGACCGACACCGGCCGCCGGGTGGTCCTCAAGTCGCCCTGGGTGCCCGCGCCGGTGGGCGGGCCCGCCTTCGACCCCTCCGAGTGGAACCGCCAGGACGGGTTCAGCCCGGGCTCGGCCATCATGGTCTCCAGCCGCGGCATCGACCCGGGGCAGTCGGGCCTGGCCCCCCTCACCGACATCGGGGCGTCGCTGGACCCCGACGCCCCCCTGGTGCTGGTCGACCTCGACACCGGCCAGCGCTGGCCCTACTGGGCCGAGCTGGACAGCAACGCCCCGGCCGGTCCCCAGCGCGCCCTGGTCGTCCGGCCCGCCCGCAACCTCCTCGACGGCCACACCTACGCGGTGGGCATCGGCCCCGTGCGGACCGCCTCGGGGGCGGCCGTCACCGCCCCGGCGGGGTTCCGGGTGTTCCGCGACCAGTTGCCCAGCGGCAGCCGCCGGGTCAACGAGCAGCGGGAGCCCACCGAGGCGGCCATCGACGCCGTGGTCGAGGCCGGCCTGGACCGCTCCACCCTCCACCTGGCCTGGACCTTCACCGTGGCCAGCACCCGCAACCTGGCCGAGCGCATCGTCCACATGCGCGACGAGACCCTGGGTGGCCCCGCCGGCCAGGTGGCCCCCGACTTCACCGTGACCGCGGTGGCACAGGGCGGCGACCAGACCACCCGGGTCGAGGGCACCTTCCAGGTGCCGCTGTACCTGACCGGCACCGGCGCCCCGGGCAGCCGCCTGCGCCTGGGCCCCGACCACCTGCCCGAGCCCCGGGGCACCGTCACCGCCCCCTTCGTGTGCACCGTGCCCGACTCGGCCCGCACCACGCCGGCCCGGGCCGGGCTCTACGGCCACGGCCTGCTGGGCAACGGCAGCCAGGCCAACTCGGGGTCGGTCCGGCCCCTGGCCCGGGAGCACAACATGGTGTTCTGCGGCACCGACTGGGCGGGCATGTCCGACTCGGACATCGGCAACGTGCTGGAGATCCTGTCCGACCTGTCGCAGTTCCCGGAGATGGCGGACCGGATGCAGCAGGGCTTCCTCAACTTCATGGTCCTGGGCCGGCTCATGACCCTGCCCGACGGCCTGGTCACCCACCCCGCCTTCCAGCGCCCCGGGGGGGCACCGGCCATCGACGGCGGCGACCTCACCTACTACGGCCTGAGCCAGGGCGGGATCATGGGCGGGGCCCTGGTGGCCACCAGCCCCGACATCACCCGCGGGGTGCTGGGCGTGCCGGGCATGAACTACAGCACCCTGCTGGAGCGCAGCGTCGACTTCGACCTGTTCTTCACCTTCCTGGCCCCCGAGTACCCCAGCGCCCTGGACCGCATCCTCATGATCTCGGTGATCCAGATGCTGTGGGACCGGGGCGAGGCCAACGGCTACGCCAACCACATGACCGCCGATCCCCTGCCCGGCACCCCCACCCACGAGGTGCTGCTCCAGGTGGCCTTCGGCGACCACCAGGTCACCCAGTACGCGGCCGAGGTCATGGCCCGGACCTACGGGGCGGCCACCAACGACCCGCCGTTGGCCCCCGGCCGCCTGCCGGACGTCGCCCCCCTGTGGGACATCGACCGCATCGGCGCCTACCCCTACGCCGGGTCGGCCATCGTGTACTGGGACAGCGGCACCCCGGCACCGCCCGTGGCCAACCAGCCCAACCGCGCCGGTGAGGACCCCCACGGCGACCCCCGCTCCGACCCCGACGCCCGCGACCAGATCAGCGCCTTCCTCCAGCCCGACGGCCCGGTCGTCGACGTGTGCGGGGGCGGCCCCTGCGTGGCCGACGGCACGTAACCGCTACTCGCTGCTCTGGACCACGTAGTCGTCGATGAGGGGCGGGCCGCCCTCGGAGCCGGGCACGAAGGTCAGGGTCACCGTCTCGGTGGTGCGCACCCCGTCGGTGCGCACGTAGCGCAGGGTCAGCTCGGCCCGGGCGGCGTCGGCCTCGATCCGGGGCCGGCCCCGGACCTCGACCGAGGCGATGGTCTCGGTCCAGTAGGCGACGTAGCCCTCGTAGGTCTGCTCGGCCTGGAAGCGCGGCGACAGGCGGCTCCACGACGCCTCGAGGTCCCCGGCCCGCACCAACTGGTAGTAGCGGTCGACGGCGTCGCGGTAGGCGGCCTCGCCGGCCGGGGCGGTGGCCCCGGGGTCGGGCTCCGGGTCGGATCCCGGAGGTTCGGTCCCCTCGGGCACCGACAGCTCGGCCCGGGGCTCGGTGGATCCCGGGGCCGCCGTGCCCTCCGGGGCCTCGGTGCCGGGGGGGCTGGCGGGGGCGCCCTCGGTGGTGCCGGCCACCGTGGCCGCCGCCGGCCCGGCCCGGCCCTCCCCGTCGTCGCGGGTGAGCAGCCAGCCGGCCCCGGCCAGGACCAGCAGCAGGGCCACCACGGCGACGGCCAGGACGCCCCGGCGGCCGGCCGGTGCCTCCGGCGGCGCGTCCGGTGGGGGGGCCAGGGGCCGGGTGGGGGCACCGTCGTCGGGCGGCGGGCCGGCGGCCAGGGCCTCCAGGGCCACGCCCAGCTCCTCGGCCGACGCCGGCCTGGCGTCGGGGTCCTTGGCCAGGCAGCGGTCCACCAGCTCGGCCAGGGCCGGGGGCACGCCCAGGGGCCGGAGGTCGGGCGGCGGCTGGGTGACCACCCGGCCGACCCGGCCCACCAGCGGCTCGCCGGGGAGGCCGGCGAAGGGCGCCTGCCCGGACAGGGCGGCGTGGAGGGTGGCCCCCAGGCCGTACACGTCGGCGGCCGGGGTGGACGGGCCGCCGGAGAGGATCTCGGGGGCGGCGTAGCCGATGGTGGCCTGCACCGACCCGGTGGCGGTGGTGGCGGCGTCGGCCAGGCGGGCGATGCCGAAGTCGCTGAGCTGGGGCTCGCCGTACTCGGAGAACAGCACGTTGGCCGGCTTCACGTCCCGGTGGAGCACCCCGGCGGCGTGGGCCGCGGCCAGCGCCCCGGCCAGGCGGGCCCCGATCCGGGCCGCCTCGGCCGGGGCCAGGGGGCCGTGCCGGGCGATCCGCTCGTGCAGGGAGCCGCCGGCGGCGTAGGGCATGAGCAGGTAGGGGTGGCCCGTGGCGGTGACCCCGGTCGAGAAGGCGCCGACGATGTTGGGGTGGTTGGAGAGTCGGCCCATGGCCGTGACCTCCCGCCGCCAGCGGTGGACGGCCCGCTCGTCCATGCCGGGGGCCAGCAGCACCTTGACGGCCACGTCGCGGCCCAGCTCGGGCTGGCGGGCCCGGTAGACGACGCCGAAGCCGCCCCGGCCGACCTCGACCAGGTCGGTCACGCCGGGCACCACCGGGGGGGCGAGGGCACCGCCGGGGTCGACGCCGGTCACGCGGGCCTCCGGCACATGGGGGCACCGTACCCAGGCTGCCCCCGATCCCGCCCGGTAGGGTCCGGATCTGACGATCCGTCAGGTTCTCGGAGGACCGCCATGCCCGCCCCCGCCCCCGTCCCGGCCCTCGGCGCCGACGGCTGGTTCACCACCGACCCGGAGCCGGCCCTGGTCGGCCACCGCTGCCCGGCCTGCGGCACCGTGGCCTTCCCCCGCCCGGCCCTGGGCTGCCCCAACCCGGCCTGCGCCTCCGACGACCTCGAACCCACCCCCCTGGCCCGGCGGGGCCGGATCTGGAGCTACACCGACGCCCGCTACCAGCCCCCGGCCCCCTACGTGGTGCCCGGATCGGAACACGAGCCGTTCTGCATCGCCGCCGTGGAGCTGGAGGCCGAGCGCCTGGTGGTCCTGGGCCAGGTCGTCCCCGGCGTCACCGTCGAGGACCTCCACGTCGGCCAGGAGGTCGAGCTGGTCGTCGTCCCCCTCTTCACCGACGACGAGGCCGTCCACCAGGTGTGGAAGTGGCAGCCGGTCACCGGGCCCGGCCGGTGAGCGCCACCCCCCGGCCCGTGGCCGTGCTCGGCGTCGGCATGCACCCGTGGGGGAAGTGGGGCCGGAACTTCGTGGAGTACGGCCGCACCGCCGCTCGCCGGGCCCTGGCCGACGCCGGGGTGGAGTGGTCCGACATCGACTTCGTGGCCGGCGCCGACACCATGCGCAACGGCTACCCGGGCTACGTCTCGGGCGCCACCTTCGCCCAGGCCCTGGGCTGGACCGGCAGCCGGGTGGCGTCGTGCTACGCGGCCTGCGCCTCGGGCTCGGTGGCCCTGGAGGCGGCCCGCACCCGCATCCTGGCCGGCCTCTCGGACCTGGCCCTGGTGGTGGGGGCCGACACCACCCCGAAGGGGTTCCTGGCCCCCAACGCCGGTGACCGGCCCGACGACCCCGACTGGCTCCGCTTCCGGCTCCTGGGTGCCTCCAACCCCGCCTACTTCGGCCTCTACGCCCGCCGCCGCATGGAGCTGTGGGGCGCCACCGACGAGGACTTCGCCCGGGTCAAGGTCAAGAACGCCCGCCACGGCGTGGCCAACCCGCAGGCCCGGTACCGCACGGAGGTCACCGTGGAGGAGGTGCTGGCCAGCCCGCTGGTGGCCAGCCCCCTGCGCCTGCTGGAGATCTGCGCCACCTCCGACGGGGCCGCGGCGGTGGTCCTGGCCTCGGAGGCCGCGGCCCGCCGCCTGGCCACCGACCCGGTGACGGTCCGGGCCGTGTCCACGGTGACGCCCACCTACCCCAACGTCGTCCCCGACCTGCCCGACATCGCCGCCGACTCGGCCCTGGCCGTGCCCGCCCCGGCCACCACGTTCAAGGCCTCCATCGCCGGGGCCTGCTACCAGGAGGCCGGCATCGGGCCCGAGGAGCTGTCCCTGGCCGAGGTCTACGACCTGTCCACGGCCATGGAGCTCGACTGGTACGAGGACATCGGCCTGTGCGGCCCGGGCCAGGCCGAGGGACTGCTGCGGGACGGCGCCACCGAGATCGGCGGCCACATCCCGGTCAACCCGTCCGGGGGGCTGGCCTGCTTCGGCGAGGCCGTCCCGGCCCAGGCCCTGGCCCAGGTGTGCGAGGTGACCTGGCAGCTCCGGGGCCAGGCCGGCGCCCGCCAGGTGGAGGGGGCCCGGGTCGGCATCACCGCCAACCAGGGCCTGTTCGGCCACGGCTCGTCGGTGCTGCTGGCCCGGTAGGTCAGTACAGCTAGATCAGTACCGGCGCTCGGGCACCTGGCGGTCCGGGTGGTCGAGGGCGATGTGGGACTGGAGCTCCACCAGGTTGGGGAAGAGCAGCTCACAGAACGGGCACCGGTGGGCGTCGGCCATGGGCCCAGTGTGGCCGGGCCCCGGGGGGATTGCGCGGTCACCGCTCACGACAGGGCCCCGCCCCTCCCCCAGGCTGGCCGGACCAGCCGACAGAGACGGGAGACGGCGCCCATGGGGCTCTTCGATGCGTTCAGGGGGGTGACCGGCGGGGTCGACCCCGCCCTCACCACCCACGGCCTCCGGGGCCGGGGCCTGGTCGTCGGCGTCCAGCTCAACGGGGCCGAGGTGTCCTTCGGGGCCGACTCGTACCGGGTGTGCGACCTGCACGTCCAGGTGTTCCTGGACGGGGGCCAGCCCTACGTGGCCGCCTGCCGGCAGCGGGTCCACGAGGTGGTGCTGCCCCAGCTCGGCGCCGGAGCCGCGGTGTCGGTCCGGGTCGACCCCCAGGACGCGTCGCGGGTGGCGGTCGTCTTCGGCGAGGAGCCGCCGGTCGTCACCCTGGGCGTCCCGGCCGACGGCGGGTCGGCCACCATCCTGGCCCGGGGCGCGCCGGCCGAGGCGGTGATCGTGGCCAGCGCCCCGCTCGGCATCCGCAACCACGAGGGCCACGACGTCGCCCTCTTCACCCTCACCGTGCTGCCCATGGGGGGCGACCCGTACCAGGTGCAGGTGGGCAACCCCATGCCCCGGGCCGCCCTGCCCTTCGTTTTCCCGGGGGCCCGGGTGCCGGTCAAGGTGGGGCCCGAGGGGCCGCAGTCGGTGGCCATCGACTGGGACGCGGCCGCGGCCGGCTCCCCCGGCCCGGCCCGCGCCTGACCGCTCCGTGCCTGACCGCCCCGCGGTCAGGCCAGCCAGCGGCTGAGGGCCTCGACCACCACGGCGGGCTCGTGGCGCCCCTCGACCTCCACGGTGATGCCGATGGTGGTCCGGACCGCCCCGGTCGCCTCGACGGCGTCGACCACCGTGGCCCGGGCCCGCACCCGAGAGCCGACGGGCACCGGGGCCCCGAAGCGCACCGACCCCGTCCCCACGTTGATGCCGCTGCTCACCCCCCGCACCTCGACCATCTCGGGGAGGAACAGGTTGGTGAGGGCCAGCAAGAGCAGGGGCGGGACCTCGTGGGCCCCCTCGCCTTGGTGCGGCCCGCCACCGGTGGCGGCCCGGAAGCGGTCCACCCGCCCGGGGCCGACCTCCAGCCAGCCGGTGGGGCCCAGCTCCCGACCCACCGCGGCCCGCACCGCGTCGAGCCCGTCGAGGACGGCCGGCGGCGGGGTCACGGGTGCTGGCTGGACACGGCCACCACCTCGCCGGTCATGTACGACGAGTAGGGGCTGGCCAGGAAGACGATGACGTTGGCCACCTCCCACGGCTCGGCGGCCCGGCCCGACACCTCCCGGGCCGTCAGCTCGGCCAGCACCTCCTCGCTGGTCACCTTGGCCAGGAAAGGGTGCAGGGCCAGGCTGGGCGCCACCGCGTTGACCCGCACCCCCCACGGCGCCGCCTCCACCGCGGCGCAGCGGGTGAGGGCCATCACCCCGGCCTTGGCCGCCGCGTAGTGGGCCTGGCCGGCCTGGGCCCTCCACCCCAGGACGGAGGCGTTGTTGACCACCACCCCGCCCCGGCCGCCGTCGCGCAGGTGGCGGAGGGCGGCCCGGGTCATGCGGAACGTGCCGGTGAGGGTGACGTCGAGCACGGTGGACCACTGCTCGTCGGTCATGTCGACCAGCTCCGCGGTGCCCCCCAGGCCGGCGTTGTTGACCACCACGTCGACACCGCCCAGCTCGTCGGTGGCCGCCGTGAACAGCGAAGCCACGTCGTCCTCCTCGGTGACGTCGCAGCGGGCGGTGGCCGGCCGGGACCCCGTCTCCTCGGCCAGGCGGTCGGCCGTCTCGGCCAGGCGGCGCTCGTGCACGTCGCTGATGAGCACCCGGGCCCCCTCCTCCAGGGCCCGACGGGCCACGGCCGAGCCGATGCCGGTGCCGGCGGCGGCGGTCACGACCACCGCCCGGTCCCGGAGCAGGCCGTGGCCGGGGACGTAGTCGGGGGCGGTGGTCATGGTGCCTCCTGGGGCCGGGGCTCTCGGGGCAGGCCGAGGCCCCGCTCCCCGATGATGGTGCGCTGGATCTGGTTGGACCCGCCGTAGATGGTGTCGGCCCGGGTGAACAGGAACAGGCGCTGGGCATCGGTGAGCCGGTCGCCGGCGTCGGGGCCGGCGCCCTCCCGGCCCAGCAGGGCGCGCGGACCGGCGGCATCGACGGCCAGCTCGCCCAGGGCGCGGTGCCAGCGGGCCCAGTACAGCTTGGTGACCAGGGCCTGGCGGGGCGTCTCGGCCGTCGTCGACAGCACCCGGAGCGTGGTCCACCGCATGATCTCCAACTCGGCGTGGAGCCGGGCCACCCGCTGGCGCAGCACCGGCTCGCCGAGGCGGCCGCAGGCCCGCAGGTCGGCGACCACCGCGTCGAGCTCGTTGCGGAAGGCCAGTTGCTGGCCCAGCGTGGAGGCCCCCCGCTCGAAGGCCAGCAGGCCCATGGCCACGGCCCACCCGCCGCCGACCTCCCCCACCACGTCGGCGTGGGCGGCCCGGGCCCCGTCGAAGAAGACCTCGTTGAACTCGGCCGTGCCCGTGACCTGGCGGATGGGCCGGACCTCGATGCCGGGTTGGTCCATGGGCACCAGGAAGAAGGTGAGACCCTTGTGCTTGGTGACGCCGTGCTTGGCGGCGCCGTGCTTGGCACCGGGACGGTCGGTGCGGGCCAGGACGACGCACCACTGGGCCCACTGGGCCAGCGACGTCCACACCTTCTGGCCGTGCAGCGCCCATCCGTCGCCGTCGCGCTCGGCCCGGGTCGAGACGTTGGCCAGGTCGCTGCCGGCGTCGGGCTCGGAGTAGCCCTGGCACCACAGCTCGGTCCCGGACCGGATGCCGGGGAGGACGCGCCGGCGCTGCTCGTCGGTGCCGAAGTGCAGCACCGTCGGGCCGACCAGGCCCTCGCCGATGTGGCCCACCCGGCCGGGCCCCCGGGCCCGGGCGTACTCCTCGAACCAGATCACCTGCCGGTGAAGGCCGAGCCCCCGACCGCCGTGCTCCGCCGGCCAGCCCACCGCCGTCCACCCGTGGGCCCCCAGGTGCCGCTCCCAGGCCCACCGCTCCTCGACCAGGGCGTGCTCGTCCCCCGGCCCGCCCCGCCCCCGCACCACCGCGAACTCCCCGGCCAGGGCCTCGGTGAGCCACCCCCGCGCCTCGGCCCGGAACGCCTCGTCCGCCGGGCTGAAGCGCAGGTCCATGACGCCGGGAGGCTATCTGACACCCCGTCAGGTCGGCGCAGGGCGGATCGGTCGTCTCGGTCGACATCGGTCGATGGGGGTGCCGTCGGGTCGGTGGACGTCGAGGGTGTCGCCGGGTCCGCGGGCGAGGTGGAAGCGGCCTTCGTGGACGCGGTGGTGGTGGAACCGGCACAGCAGGCACAGGTTGGCCAGATCGGTCGGCCCGGTCCCTTTGCTGGGGTCGTAGGGCTCGATGTGGTGGGCCTCGCACCAGTCCGCGGGGGCGGAGCACCCGGGGAACTGGCAACCCCGATGCGCGAAGGCCAGCGCCCGCTTCTGGGCCCGGGTGGCCAGACGCACATCGAAGCCGAGGTCGAGGACCTCACCCTTGGCGCCGACCAGGACGCGGTGCAGGACTGCTTCGCAGAGCAACCGCTGCATGGTCGGGACCGGGATGGTGGTGCCGTCGCGGGTCTCACACACCCGGGACTTCTGATCGGTGTCGTCCTCGATGGGCGCGTCGAGGAGGGTGCGCTCGTCCACGATGACCTCGATCGAGGGGCGGATCTCACCGTTCTTGATCCCCACGCGACCCTTGCGCACCAAGACCTGCACCAACGCCTGCCCACGCCGCTCCGGCGGAGCCAGACCATCCTCGGGTCCGAACACCCCGGTGCGGAACATGTCATCCACCTCGGCATCGATCACCGAACCGACGATGGCCCCGTGCTCGGGATCCATCTCCCCGTCGAGCACGTAGCGCCCCTGGAAGGTCTGGGCCAGGTTCACCGCCACCCGCGGCGCCGGATCCGGCGGCGGGCCGTCCGGATCGATCGAGCCGACGGCCAGACGGGCGAACTGCTGCCACGACTGCAAGAACCGCCGCGCCTCATCAGCCCGCAACGCGGCCACCTCCTCCACCAGGTACGCCTCCTGCTCCGCGAACACCCCAGCCAGCTCCGGGGTGCGCACCTCCATCAGCGCATCCACCTTCACCCGCCCCAACCGCCCCTCACGCGCCGCAACCTCCACCAGCGGCGCGTCCCGCAGCTCCCGGGCCAGGCGCACCTCGTGCCGCGCCGCACCAGGCATCACATCCACCCGCGCCGCCAACCACGCCCCCGCCGAACGCGCCGCATCACCAGCCCACACCATCCGCCCGCCCAACACCCCCGTCGCCTCCACGATCGCCGCATCCAACACCGCCCGCAGCCGATGCAGATCCCGCACGTGCCCCCGCACCGCCTCGTCACAGAGCTCCCCCGGCACCACCGCCAACAGCGCGGACGCGTCGAGAGACACCTCACATCCCCTCGGGACGGTCACCGGACATGCCATCCATCCTACCGAACCTGTGTTCCCTAAAACCTCCGGGACCCCGCCTGACCAGGGTTTTCTGACCCGTGTCGCGGGTGGCCACAGCGCGCTCGGGCCCGGCCGCGGTCTGCGGCCGGGCCCGAGTGCGCGACAGGGCAGGACGCGCTAGATCTGGCCCTCGCCCTCCACCTGGGCGCCGGTCTGGGCCGCCTCCTGGTAGGCGTCGGCCACCGACTCCGGGACCTCGGTGCCGGCCGCCGCCGCGGCCGCCTCCTCGTCCTCGGTGGGGGGCCGGTCAGGGGCGTGAGCGGCCCGGGCGTCGTCCTCGTCGACGGCCCGCGTGGCCTCGTCGGTCAGGTCGGGGTCGCTGCCGGAGTCGGTCATCTGTCCTCCTGGGGGGATGGATCCAACCGGCACCTGGCGTGCCGGCACCGGGACCCCTTCCCGGCGGCGGGGCGTCCACGCACACCGCCGGCCGGGCCGGGCCGGCCACGTAGCGTCGGGGGGTGCCCTCGCCGCCGCCGTCGCCCGCCGCTGCCCGGGTGCGCGGGAGCCGGGCCCACCGGGCCGTGCTGGCCGCCTTCGTCGCCATGGGGCTGGCCGTGGGCACGTGGGGGGCCCGGGTGCCCGACGTCCGGGCCGACCTGGACCTCAGCGAGGGCTCCCTGGGCGCCGCCCTCCTGGGCCTCTCGATCGGGGCGGTGGCCGGGTCGTGGCTGGGCGGGGCCCTGGTGCGGCGCCTGGGGGCCCGCCGGGTGGTCACCGGGGGGTGGCTGCTGATGGCCGCCACCCTCGTCCCGCCGGGGCTGGCCGGCTCGTGGGCCACGCTGGCCGCCTCCCTCACCGCCGTCGGCCTGGCCATCGGGGTCATCGACGTGGCCGTGAACGGCGCCGGTGTGCAGCTCGAGGAGGTGTCCGACGAGCCGCTCCTGAGCGGCCTCCACGCCGGGTGGAGCGGCGGCGTCCTGGTCGGGGCCGGGGCCGGGGCGCTGGCCGTGGCGGCCGGGGTGGGGACGGGGCCGCACCTGGTCCTGGTGGCCGGCACCGTGGCCGTCACCGCCCTGGTGGCGGGGCCCCACGTGCCCGCCGGGCGCATCGCCGTGATCGCCGAGGCCCTCCACGACGGGGCGGCCGACGGCAGCGGTCCCCGGCGACGGGCCGCCACTCGGCGGCTGTCGGCGCTGGCCGCCATCGGCGGGGCCATCTTCCTGGTCGAGGGGGCCCTGCTGGACTGGTCGGGCATCCTCGTGCGCGACGACCTGGGCGGCGGGGCCGTGCTCGGTGCCCTGGCCGTGACCGGCTTCTCGGCCGGGGGCCTGGTCGGCCGGATGGCCGGGGACGGGCTGGCCGCCCGGTGGGGGCCCGACCGCCTGATCCGGGTGGGTGTGGTGGTGGCCACCGTGGCCTTCGGGGCCGCGCTGGCCAGCCCGTGGGCGGCGCCGGTGCCCGTGCTCCTGGGGGTCGTGGGGGTGGGGATCGCCCCATCGGTGCCGCTGGCCTTCGCCGCCGCCGGGCGGGCCCACGGCGAGCGGGGCATCGCCGTGGTGACCACCGCCGGCTACGGCTCGTACCTGGCCGGCCCCGGCATCATCGGCGGCCTGGCCCACGCCGTCACCCTGCAGGCCGCCCTCGTCGTCCCCCTGCTCCTGGTGGCGGCCACCGGCGCCCTGGCCTGGAGCACCCGTCCACCCAGCCGAGATCGAGGCGGCACCGCTCCGCCCCCGGTCAGCGGCAAAGAAGGTCCTTGGCGATGTGGGTGATCTGGATCTCGTCGGTGCCGCCACGGAGGCCGCAGGCCGACCCAGCAACACGGTTCGGCGCAGCCCAGATCGAGGCGGCACCGCTCCGCCCCCGGTCAGCGGCGAAGGAGATCCTTGGCGATGTGGGTGATCTGGATCTCGTCGGTGCCGCCGTAGATCTGCAGGACCTTGGCGTCGCGGGCCAGCTGCTCGACGCGGAACTCGCTCATGTAGCCGTTGCCGCCGAAGAGCTGGACGGCCTCCAGGGCCACCTCGGTGGCGGCCCGGGCCGAGTAGAGCTTCATGGCCGAGGCCTCGGCCAGGGTCATGGTCCGGCCGGCGGCGGACATCTCGACGGTGCGGAACACCAGGTTCTCGACGTTGAGGCGGGCCACCTCCATGCGGGCCAGCTTGTCCTGGATGAGCTGGAAGTCGCCGATGGGCTGGCCGAACTGGACCCGGTCCTTGGCGTACTGGACCGAGAGGTCCAGGCACTCCTGGATGATGCCGAGGGCCATGGCGGCCACGCCGGAGCGCTCCTGGAGGAAGGTGGCCTTGGCCCCCTCGCGGCCCCCCTTGGCCACCTCCTCGGTCTCGCCGATGAGCCGGTCGCGCCCGACCCGCACGTCGGTCAGGAACAGCTCCCCGGTGGGCGAGCTGTGCATGCCCATCTTGCGGAGGGGCTTGGACTGCTCCAGGCCAGGCATGCCCCGGTCGAGGACGAAGGACAGGACCTTGCGCTGCGAGAGGTCGTTGCCCTCGTCGAGCTTGCAGATGAAGACGATGGTGTCTGCGTAGGGGCCGTTGGTGATGAACGTCTTGGAGCCGTTGAGGACGTACTCGTCGCCGTCGCGCTTGGCCGTGGCCCGCATTGAGCCGAAGGCGTCGGACCCGGAGCCGGGCTCGGTGATGGCCCAGGCCCCGACCTTCTCCAGGGTCAGCAGCTCGGGGACCCAGCGCTCCTTCTGGGCGATGGTGCCCTTGGCGTTGATGGCCGCCGAGGTGAGGCCCATGGACACGCCCATGGCGGTGACCATGCCGGGGCAGACCCGGCACAGCTCGATGATGGGGATGAGGGTCAGCGAGGAGGCGCCGCCGTCGCCCTCGCGGGTCGGCTTCTCGGGGGGCGTCCCTCCGGCGTCGACGGCGGCGGCCACCGCCTTCTCGAACTCGATGCCCTTGGCGAAGCGGTCGCGGGCGGCCACGTCCATGCCGAAGTCGCGGAACATCTTGCGGAGGACGTCGTACGGCGGGGTGTCCCCGTGCTCGAACTCGTCGATCCGGGGGCGGATCTCCTTGTCGATGAACTGGCGCACCGCGCCCCGCACCATCTCCTGCTCCTCGGACCACTGGTACACGGCAACCCCTCGGCTCGTCGGCGTCGGGTCCACGGTAGGGCGCACTTGACCGGGCGGTCTAGTTGCCGGGCCACCCGCCGGGGCGACGCCGAGCTAGCTCAGGCTGACCCGCTGGGCCGCCGGATCGGAGGTGGAGCCGAGGGTGATCCGCCCCCAGTGGGTCTTGCGGGTGTACTCGCCCAGGAGCCCCACCTCGCCCTCGCGGCCCGCCGTCCACGTGGCGTAGGCCACCCGCAGCAGGCCGGTGGCGTCGCGGAAGGCGGTGAGCCCCCCGGGCCCGCTCCGGCCGTTGCCGCCCATCAGCATCGGGCCCCGCGTGTCCAGGGTGCACGGGCCGGTGGGGGCCGCGCAGCGGGCGAAGCCGGTGACGTAGCTGGAGGTGTTCCACTGCCCGGCCGAGTAGAAGAGCAGGTAGGTCTTGGTCTGCGGGTCGTAGGCCATGGTCGGGTTCTCGAGGAAGACGTGGCCCCGGAGCGTGGTGTCGACGGTGCCGTCGTGCCAGGGCAGGCCCTGGGAGGCGAGGATCGTCGGGGTGGCGTTGATCCCGCCCACCACCCGGCCGACGCTGTCGAGACGGACCACGCCGATGTTGTCCCGGGTG
Organism: Acidimicrobiales bacterium; assembly: GCA_035630295.1. NCBI lineage: Bacteria > Bacillati > Actinomycetota > Acidimicrobiia > Acidimicrobiales > Acidimicrobiales bacterium. The sequence goes on from DASQKY010000051.1 coordinate 157,762, forward strand.
CGGCTCAGGGCCACCAGGAGGTGCAGCTTGCCGTCGTGGCCCCGCACCACCTCGGGGTCCAGGGCCCCTCGGCCCCACCGGTTGGAGGCGGGCTGCCCGGCGATGGCCCCCTCCGCCGGGAGGCCGCAGTACAGCGGCGTGCTCCAGGGCGTGAACGGTCCCAGCGGCGAGGTGGCGTCGGCCCGCCCGATGCACAGGTCGTTGTTCTCGTTGGTGGTCGCCGCCCGGTGCTTGGCCGCGAAGTACACGACGAAGGCGCCGTTGATCCGGGTCACCGAGGGGGCCCAGATCTCCCACTCGGTCGGGTCGACCCACGCCGGCCGGTCGGGCATGGCGTCGCGGGGGTTGGTGGCCCAGTCCAGCTGGCTCTGCCCGAGGGTGCCGTTGAAGCTGGAGATCGGGCGGACCGGGAGGCGCATGTTGTTGGTGGAGCCGTACAGGTAGGTGGCCCCGGCGTGGACCAGCACGGCCGGGTCGGAGTTGTCGAACACCCGGGGCGCGTTGGGCCGCTGGCCCACGGCCGGTTGGCCCAGGGTGGGCCCGCACGCCGCCACCAGGCCCATGGCCAACGCCACCGCGCCGATCGACACCGCCGTCTTCGTCCTGCGCTTGCTCATGCTTCTGCTTCCTGCCCGCGGGCGCGGGGGTGAACGCCGCCCCTCGCACCATCGGCCGCCGAGTCCCGAAGTGGAGGGTTCAGTCTGGCAGGGCGCCGTGGCGTCGGTCGAGGTGGCTGCCGGTCAGCGGCCCGGGTCGGTCCCCCGCCGCCAGGTCAGCCAGGCCGACGCCTGCGCCACGCTGACCGGGCGACCGCCGGCCACCCGGGCCCGGCGGGCCAGTCGGTGCCGCCGCCGGAGGTGCCGCTGCAGCACGTGGGCGGCCACGTCGAGCAGCCAGGCGTCGAAGGCGGTGGCCTCGGGCTCGAAGGTGTGCCGGCGGGCCCAGGCCTCGACGAAGGTCTGGACGGTCAGCTCCTCGCCCAGGTCGTGGCCCACCTCCGCCTCGAGGTAGCGCATGACCACGCCCACGTGGGCCCGGTACAGGTCCGACGGGTCCTCGTCCCAGGGCGAGGGCGTGTCATAGGCGAACGGGACGGCGGACATCCCTGAGCGCTCACGCGACACCCCTTCACCCCCCAACTGCGTCCTTGCGCTGGCCGTAGCTCCTGCCATCAGACCACGACGGAGGTTGCGCGACATGCGCGGCCAGCACCGCCGGCGAGCCCGGGTCTGAGGCATCACGTCCTGGTCTGGCCGGGGAGATTCGAACTCCCGACCCCCTGCTCCCAAAGCAGGTGCGCTACCAAGCTGCGCCACGGCCAGTCGGGGTCACGGTACCGCAGGCGCCCAGGCCGCCCGGCGGCGGCCGGGCTCGCCGGGGGAGGTGGCGCACCGGCGCTGCGGCCGTCGCGCCCGGGGTGGGAGGATGGCCCGACGCACCCACCGGCCCCACCGCGGGCCTCCGACCAGAGCCGGGCGGCACCATGAGCGACACCCCCGAAGCCCCCTCCCCCAGCCCGCCCGAGGTGGCGATCCTGACCCTGGCCGAGGAGCCCGAGGCCTGGGCCGCGGCCGGCTTCGCGGTGGACGAGGGCGGGACGTGCCGGCTGGGCCACGTCACCCTGGAGCTGATCGGCCGGGAGGCCGGCACCGGCGTGGTCGGCTGGGCGTTGCGGGGCCTGCCCGAGGGGGCGGCCACCGACCTCGAGGGCTTCCCGACCCGGGCCACCGACCAGGGCCGGGCCCAGCCGGCCGAGCACCCGTGCTCGGCGGTGGCCGTGGACCACCTGGTCCTCCTGTCCGACGACCTGGAGCGCACCGTGGGCGCGGCCGCCACCGTGGGCCTCACCCCCCGCCGGTGGCGCGACCACGTCCTGCCCGACGGCACCGAGGCCCGGCAGGCCTTCTTCCGGGTGGGCCAGGTGGTGCTGGAGGTGGTGGCCCCCCGCGCCCGCCCGGCCCAGCCCCGCCCCGGGGTGCGGGCCTTCGGGCTGGCCGTCACCGCCCTGGACATCGAGCGGGCCCGGGCCTGCCTGGGCGACGCCCTGGGCCCGACCCGCCCGGCGGTCCAGCCCGGCCGCTTCATCGCCACCGTGCGGCGGGGTGCCCACGGCCTGACCATCCCCCTGGCCCTGATGAGCCCCGCCCCCCGCCGGCCCCCCGGGCCCGCCGGCGGCCCGCCCCCGGCCGACGGCCGGGCCGGCGACGCCCCCGCCGGCCCGAGCGACGCCGACCCGAGCAGCACCGACCCGAGCGATGCCGACCCGAGCGACTCCGGGCCGAGCGACCCCGGGCCGAGCGACTCGGAGCCCGAGGGGCCCTTCGCCATCCCCGGCTGAGGTCCCGGCCCGGGCGGGCCCGCCGGCCGCCCGGCACGGGTAGGGTCGCCGCGGTGATCACCGCCGCGCCGTCAGCCTGATGCTCGACCACGTCTTCACCGACGCCATCGGCGCCCTGCGCGACGCCATGGAGTCCGCCTTCCTGGAGCGCCAGGCCTTCGAGGAGCGGTTCCACGCCGATGTCCTGCTCGGCGACCTCACCTGGGAGACGTCGTACTCGCTGCCGGGCGAGGGCGTGCCCCCCCGCACCCGGGCCGACATCACCCTCGACTGGCCCACCTGGGCCCAGACCGCCTACCGCTCCTGGTACATCGGCGAGGAGCTGGACGAGCCGCCCCGCATCGAGATCGAGATCGTGATGCGGGTCCAGCGCCTGGCCACCTCGCCGGGGGTGGCCGAGGTGCTGGCCAGCCTGCCCGAGGAGTCATCGATCATCGGGGCCGAGCGCCTGCAACGCTCCGGCCCCACGCTGGAGACGGTGTTCGACGACGACCTGGCCGCCGAGGAGTACGCGGTGGAGGTCTCCTACGAGGGGTCCTACGACCTGGAGGAGGAGGTGCTGGCCGACGGGTCGGTGCTGGACTCCCACTTCGCCTCCATGGGCGGCTGGATCGCCTCCACCCTGGTCCGGCTGGGCGACCTGAAGCTCGACTACCTCCCCCCCGAGGACGCCCACAGCTGAGCGGCGGGCCGTAGGGTCCCCGGCCATGTCCGATGTCGTGATCGTCGAGGTGGCCGACGGGGTCGCCACCCTCACCCTCAACCGACCCGAGGCCCGCAACGCCCTGTCCACCGAGCTGCTGCGGGCCCTGCCCCGGGTGGTGGCCGACCTCGACGCCGACCCCGCGGTGGCCGCCCTGGTGCTGACCGGCGCCGACCCCGCCTTCTGCGCCGGGCTCGACCTGCGGGAGGTGGGCCGCGGCGACGGCGGGCCCCTGCGGGCCAGCGGGGCCATGGGCGGCACCGACGCCGAGGCCCGGGCCCGGCGCGGCCCCCTCCCCCACCGGACCAAGCCCCTCATCGGGGCGGTCAACGGGGCGGCGGTGACCGGCGGGCTGGAGCTGGCCCTGGCCTGCGACTGGCTGGTGGCCTCGGAGCGGGCCCGCTTCGCCGACACCCATGCCCGGGTCGGCATCCAGCCCGGGTGGGGCCTGAGCGTGCTCCTGCCCGAGGCGGTGGGCCTGCGCCGGGCCCGGGAGATGAGCGCCACCGGCAACTTCGTCGACGCCGACACGGCCCTGCGCTGGGGCCTGGTCAACCACGTGGTGGCCCACGACGACCTGCTGGCCACGGCCCAGGGCCTGGCCCGGGACGTGGCCTCCAACGACACCGCGGCGGTGAGCCGCCTGCTGGCCACCTACGCCGAGGGCAGCGAGACCACGGCCGGCGAGGCCTGGGCCCTGGAGGCCCGGGTGGCGGCCGAGTGGCAGGGCCGGGCCTTCGACCCGGCCGAGGTGGCTCGGCGCCGCCAGGCCATCACCGAGCGAGGTCGGGCCCAGCAGGGCTGAGCCGGCCCGCCCGGGTGGGGCCTAGGCCGTCTCAGCCTCGGCCGCGGCGCGGTCCTTGCTGACCTCGTCCAGCAGCTCGTACTCCTCGCCGGTGTCGACCCAGCTCTCGAACTGGGTCACGCCCAGGGTGTCGAAGCGCTTGCGGAGCCAGCCGTCGTTGGCGTCCAGCAGGCCCAGCTTCTTGCAGTTGGGCACGATCTTGGAGAACAGGAGCTGCTGGAACGGGTCCTCGTTCTTCTGCTCCGGGGTCACGTTGAAGACCTGGAGGGCGTCCTTGGTGCTGACGCCCATGCGGTCCCACACCTCTTGCTGGAGGAACCGGTCGCGCATGCGCACCGCGGCCTCGAAGGCGAACTCCTGGCGCTCCAGCAGCTCGGCCTCGGTCAGCTCGGCGTAGTACTCCTTCAGGCTGAGCACGCCGAAGGCCACGTGGCGGGCCTCGTCGCTCATGACGTAACGGAGGAGCTGCTTGAGCAGGGGGCAGGGGGTGGTCTGGAAGGCCATGCCGAAGGCGGCCAGGGCCAGGCCCTCGACCATGACCTGCATGCCCAGGTAGGTCATGTCCCACCGGCTGTCCTCGATGATGTCGTCTAGGAGCATCTTGAGGTGGGCGTTGATCGGGTAGTGGCCCGAGAGCTTGGTGTCCAGGTAGCGGGCGAAGACCTCGACGTGGCGGGCCTCGTCCATGACCTGGGTGGCGGCGTAGTACTTGGCGTCGATCCACGGGACCGTCTCGACGATCTTGGCCGTGCACAGCAGGGCGCCCTGCTCGCCGTGCATGAACTGGCTGAGGCTCCAGTTCTGGGTCTGGATGGAGAGGTCCATCCACTCCTTCTCGCCCCAGCGCTCGAACACGGTGCCGGTGAGGTCGATGCCCATGTCGGCTCGCATGGAGATGCGCATCTCCATCATGCGGCGGGCGAACTCCTCCTGGTCGACCGGCGTCTCCCACGGCAGGTCCGTGGTGCCGTTCCACATGGAGTTCTTGGCCTTCTCGTAGAGCTTCTCGAGGGAGGGCCGGGCCCCCTTCTCGTAGTCCCAGGTGAAGATGGCGTCCGCGTTGTCCCGCACGGCGTGGATGGCCTCGTCGACGTCGGTGTTGGAGACCGACAGGATGGCCTCCAGGTCGTCGACGTCGTCGCGGCCGAGGATCTCGGCGTCGCGGTCAGGGGTGTCGGTGGTGGCCATGTCAGGTGCTCCTCGGGGGACGATCAGGTCGCTGGGGGTGAGTCGGTGGTCAGGTCGACGGACGGGGGGACGGCCAGGGCGGCGATGAGGTGGGCGATGAGCTGCTCCCAGGGCCCGGCCTCGGGCAGGGGCACCTCGACCGCGTCGAGCAGGAGGAAGCCGAAGCCCAGGGCGTGGCAGAAGGTCACCAGCACGTCGGTGTCGAGCTCGGCGCCGATGCCGCCGGTGGCCTTGGCCGCCTCGATGACGGCCCGGAGGCGGTCGCGGCGCTCGACCACCCGGCCCCGGATGAGCTCGGCCACCGCGGGGTCGCGGCGCGCCGCGATGAAGGCCTCGGTCAGCAGGGCGCTGTCGCGGTCGCCGTCGCAGGAGCGCTGCACCAGGTGGCTGCCGGCGATGGCCAGCACGTCCTCGGCCCGGCCCTGGAAACGGTGGTCGGCGAAGAGCGAGTCCAGCTCGTCGGTGGTGTGGGCGTCGAGGGCGGCCACCAGGAGCTCGGCCTTGCCGGCGTAGCGGCTGTAGATGGCGCCGGTGGTCACGCCGGCCCGGCGGGCGATCTCGGCCACCCCGGCCCGGTCGTAGCCCCGCTCGGCGAACACCGCAGCGGCCGCGTCGAGCAGGCGATCGCCCAGGGTGGGCGAGGGGTCGGCCACCGGTGGCGGTTCGGGGAGGCTCTCGGCAGCGACGACCACCCGACGATAATAACGGTTGTTATCGCCGAGGGGAAGGGGGTCGCCACCTCCCCCAGCCGAGGCCCGGACCGGGGGGTAGGGTGCGGCCGCATCCCCCCCGCCCGCGACGACCGGGCCCCGGTCGCCAGGGTGGTCCCCACAGAAGGAGACCGCTGTGCGCCCTCGCCGATGGTTCCGCCTCTTGTCCCTCCTCGCGGTGCTCGGCCTGGTGCTGGCCGCCTGCAGCACCGAGGACGACCCCGAGGGGGTCGACACCGAGCAGGGGTCCGAGGACGGAGGCGGAGGTGAGGAGGCCGCTGCCACCTGCCAGGGCCAGACCGGCGACGAGCCCTCGGCCGAGGCCGTGGGCGGCGGCTCGGGCGACGGGTCCGGCCTGCGGGTCGGCATGGTGCTCGACATCGGCGGCGTCGACGACGACTCCTTCAACGAGGCCGCCAACACCGGCCTGGAGCAGGCCGAGGAGGACCTCGGCGTCGAGGTCCAGCTGCTGGAGCCCAACGAGGACGGCTCCAACCGGGGCGAGCTGCTCCGCTCCCTGGCCGAGGACGGCTACGACCTGGTCATCGGCGTGGGCTTCCTCTTCACCGACAGCATGACCCCGCTGGCCGCCGAGTTCCCCGAGGTGCACTTCGCCATCGTCGACTCGGTGATCGAGGCCGAGAACGTGTCGTCGCTGGTGTTCGCGGCCGAGCAGGGCTCGTTCCTGGTCGGGGCGGCCGCCGCCCTCACCAGCGAGACCGGGCAGATCGGCTTCATCGGGGGGCAGAACGGCGAGCTGATCCAGACCTTCCAGGCCGGGTTCGAGGCCGGCGTGGCCCACGTCGACCCCGAGGCCGAGGTGCAGGTGACCTACATCTCCGAGCCGCCCGACGACACCGGCTTCCGCGACCCCGCCTCGGCCAAGTCCATCGCCGATGGCATGTACGCCGACGGCGTCGACGTGATCTACCACGCCGCCGGCGGCTCCGGCGTCGGCCTGTTCCAATCGGCCACGGCCGAGGACCGGCTGGCCATCGGGGTGGACTCCGACCAGTACCAGCAGGTGTCCGAGGAGACCCAGCCCTGCATCCTCACCTCGATGCTCAAGCGGGTCGACCAGGCCGTCTACAGCACCATCGAGTCGCTGGTGGCCGGCGACCTGGCCGGCGGGATCCAGAGCTTCGACCTGGAGAGCGGGGGCATCGACTACGCCCTCGACGGCGGCCAGCTCGACGCCATCCAGGACCAGCTCGACGGCCTGAAGCAGGACATCATCGACGGGACGATCGAGGTGCCGACCACCCCCGGGTCGTGACGGCCGCCGCTGTCGAGCTGACCGGCATCACCAAGCGGTTCCCGGGGGTCGTCGCCAACCGGGACGTGTCGCTGCGGGTCGAGGCCGGCACCATCCACGCCATCGTGGGCGAGAACGGGGCCGGCAAGTCGACCCTCATGAACATCCTGTACGGGATGCAACGCCCCGACGAGGGCACCATCGCGGTGGACGGCCAGCCGGTGGCCCTGCGCCGGCCCAGCAGCGCCATCAAGGCCGGCATCGGCATGGTCCACCAGCACTTCATGCTGGCCGACAACCTCACCGTGCTCGAGAACGTGGTGCTCAAGGCCGAGCCGCGCCTGCCGGTGGTCCTGGCCCGGGCCGCGGCCCGCCGCCGCATCCTGGAGCTGGGGCGCACCTACGGCCTCACCGTCGACCCCGACACGCTGGTCGAGGACCTGGGCGTGGGCGACCGGCAGCGGGTCGAGATCCTGAAGGTCCTCCACCGGGGCGCCCGGGTGCTGATCCTCGACGAGCCCACCGCCGTCCTCGTCCCCCAGGAGGTCGACGACCTGTTCGCCAACCTCCGGCAGCTGGCGGCCCAGGGCCTGACCGTCATCTTCATCTCCCACAAGCTCGACGAGGTCCTGGCCCTGGCCGACACCATCACCGTCATGCGGGGCGGCACCACGGTGGCCACCGTGGCCCCGTCCGAGGTCACCGCCCGGGAGCTGGCCAACCTGATGGTGGGCCGCGAGCTGCCCAGCCCCGAGACGCAGGAGTCCACCGTCACCGACACCGTCGAGCTGTCCCTGCGCGCCGTCACCGTGGCCGGCCCCGGCGGCCGACCGGCCCTCGACACCGTCGACCTGGACGTCCGCCGGGGCGAGATCGTCGGCGTGGCCGGGGTCGAGGGCAACGGCCAGACCGAGCTCATCGCCGCCGTCATGGGCCTGGTCGACCTGGAGGGCGGCCAGGTGCACCTCGGCGGCGACGACGTCACCGCCTGGTCCACCCGCCGGCGCCGGGAGCGGGGCGTGGCCTGCGTGCCCGAGGACCGCCACCGCGACGGCCTCCTCCTCGACGCCCCCCTGTGGGAGAACGCCGCCCTGGGCCAACAGACCCGGCCCCCGTTCGCCCGGGGCCGGTTCGTCGACCGGGCCGGGGCCCGGCGCCGCACGGCCGAGATCATCGAGGCCTACGGCGTGCGCACCCCCGGGCCCGACGTACGGGCCGGCGCCCTCTCCGGCGGCAACCAGCAGAAGCTCATCACCGGGCGCGAGCTCACCGCCGGCCCCGCCGTGCTGGTGGCCGCCCACCCCACCCGGGGGGTGGACGTCGGGGCCCAGGCCGCCATCTGGGAGGAGCTGCGCCGGGCCCGGGCCGCGGGGCTGGCGGTGCTGCTCATCTCGGCCGACCTCGACGAGCTGGTCGGCCTGTCCGACACCCTGGTGGTCCTGTACGGCGGCCGGGTGGTGGCCCGCCTCGACCCGACGTCGACCACGCTCGACGACCTCGGGGGCCACATGACCGGGGCCTCGCCCACCGACGGCCCGGGCCGCCCGGCCGGCGTCACCACCGCCGCCGGGCCGGGGCCGGCGTGACCCAGCGCGTCGCCCTCACCCTGGCCGCACCGCTGCTGGCCATCGTGCTGGCCCTGTCCGTCTCCAGCGCCGTGCTGCGCGCCACCGGCCACTCCCCGGTCGACGTCCTGGCCCTGCTGGCCGACCAGCTCACCCAGGTCGGGGAGCTGGTGAAGACGGCCAACCGGGCCGGGCCGTACTACATCTCCGGTGTGGCCGTGGCCGTCGGCTTCAAGATGAACCTGTTCAACATCGGGGTCGAGGGCCAGTACCGCCTGGCCGGCGTCACCGCCGCCGCAGCCGGCGCCGCCCTCCCGCTGCCCGGCCCCCTGCGCCTCCTGGCCGTCGTGGCCGTGGCCATGGCCGTGGGCGGGGCCTGGGCCGGCATCGCCGGCGTGCTCCGGGCCCACCGGGGCGTGAGCGAGGTGATCTCCACCATCATGCTCAACGCCATCGCCCTCGGGATCACCCCCTTCGTCCTCACCCGCTGGTTCCGGGAGGAGGAGGTGGAGGGCGCCGTCGACTTCGGCATCCGCACCCGGGAGATCCCCTCCGGCCACCTGCCCGACCTCGACGCCCTGGTGCCCGGCGCCCTCCCCGGCGGCGTCCACCTCAACGCCTTCGTCGTGATCGCCGCCCTGGTGGGCGTGGGCTACTGGGTGCTGGTGTGGCACAGCCGCTTCGGCTTCGACCTCCGGGCCTCGGGGTCCAACCCCCACGCGGCCCGGGCCTCGGGCGTCGACGCCCGGCGCATGACCGTGGTGGCCATGGCCATCTCCGGGGCCATCGCCGGCCTGGTCGGCCTGTCCAGCATCATCGGGGCCGCCCCCCACCGCTACACCGACGAGAGCTTCCTGGCCGGCCTCGGCTTCACCGGCATCGCCATCGCCCTCCTGGGCCGCAACCACCCGGTGGGCATCGCCCTGGGCGCCTTGCTGTGGGCGTTCATGGACGTGGCCCGCACCCCGATGTCGCGGGCCGACCTGCCCCGGGAGATCACCACCATCATGCAGGGCATCATCGTGCTGTCGGTGGTGGTGGCCTACTCGGTGGTGGTCCGGGTGGCCCGCCGGCGCGACACCGCGGCCCTGGCCCGCCAGGTCGACCCGGCCGGGGCGACGGCGTGACCGTCGTCGACCCGGGCCTCACCGCGCCACCAGCCGAGCCGGCGGCCACCGGACGGGCCGACCCGTTGCGCCGCGTCCCCCCGTCGGTGCGCTTCGTGCTCTACGGCGCCCTGTTGATCCTGGTGCTGACCACCGCCGAGCAGCTCACCGACACGTCGCGCCTGACCCTGGCCAACACCTGGGAGTCGGCCCTGCAGCTGACCGTGCCCATCGCCCTGGCCGGCCTCGGGGGCCTGTGGTCGGAGCGGGCCGGGGTCGTCAACATCGGCCTCGAGGGCATGATGGTCCTGGGCACGTGGATGGGGGCCTGGGGCTGCATCGAGTTCGGGGCCTGGGCCGGGGTGGTGGCCGGCGTCCTGGGGGGCGCCCTGGGCGGGCTCCTGCACGCGGTGGCCACCATCGCCTTCGGCGTCGACCACATCGTCTCCGGCGTGGCCGTCAACATCCTGGGGGCCGGCATCGCCCAGTTCCTCAACCTGGAGACGTTCGCCTCCACCAACCAGTCGCCCACCATCCCCGAGAACGTGGGCCGCATCCGGGTCCCGGGCCTGAACGACGTGGTGGGGGGCGTGGCTGGGGGCGACCTGACCTCCGGCTCCCTGCTGGCGTGGCTGGCCCTGTCCACCGCCGGCCTGGTGGCCGCCGCCCTCTGGTTCCACCCCGGCCGGGCCAGCGACGACGGCGACGGCGGCGACGGCGACGGCGACGGCCGGGGCTCCGGGGGCGGCGTGGCCCGGCTGGCCGCCGACCTGGCCCGCCCGGCCCTGCTCGGGGCGCTGGCCGTGGTGGTGGCGCTGACCATCATCGAGCTGGCCCCCTACCTGGACGACCAGGAGCGCTTCTTCGTCTCGGAGCTGGGCCGCATCGTCATCGGCCTCACCGCCGAGGTGTCGCTGGTGGTGGTGGTGGGCGTCCTGGCCTTCCCGGCCAGCGCCTTCGTCCTGTGGCGGACCAAGTTCGGGCTGCGGCTGCGGGCCGTGGGCGAGGACCCGGTGGCCGCGGCCTCGCTCGGCGTCTGGGTCTACCTGACCCGTTTCGTGGCCGTCACCATCTCGGGGGCCCTGGCCGGGCTGGGCGGCGTGTCGCTGGTCTACGTCTTCGCCCAGAAGTTCCAGTCGGGCCAGACCAACGGGCGGGGCTACATCGGCCTGGCCGCCATGATCTTCGGCAACTGGTTGGTCGGCGGGCTCGTGCTCGGCGCCGGGCTGTTCGGGTTCATGGACGCCATGCAGAGCCAGGTCGACGCCACGGCCCACGCCATGTTGCTGGTGGCCGCGCTCCTGTTCGGGGTCATCGCCGTCCATGCCGCGCTCGGACGCCGCTGGCGCAGCGCGGTGATCGTGGCCGTCGTGGCCGCCGCATTCGGGGTCTGGTACGGGACGAGTGACAGCGTCCCGACCGAGCTGATCCCGTTCCTGCCCCACGTGACCACGCTGGCAGTGCTCGTGTTCTCCGCCCAACGGCTGAGACCGCCTGCCGCCGACGGGCGGATCTTCCGGCGGTCCCGTTGAACGACGTCGACTGGGAGGCGCTCCGGGTGG